>NZ_JAKEDU010000002.1:300000-411689 GCF_021462405.1 Thermus tengchongensis
ACGAACTCCCTTAGGCTTTCGTCCTCCTTGCCGCCGCGGGGCAGGAGGAGGTCGTAGAGGGCGCGGAGCTTGCCGGAAAGGGAGAGGAGAGGGGTGCGGGCAAGGCCCTTAAGGTCGCCGGGCACGATCTGCAAAAGCCCTTCCGGAAGGGGGTGGGCCTTGCCCTTGCGCAGGATGTAGGCGGCGGGCTTGGCGGGAAGGGTGCCGATGGGCTCGAGGCCGAAGCGCTCCCCTAGCTCCAGCACCTCCTTCTTGTAGCGCACGCTGGCGTCGGGGCCTCCCTCCACCAAAAAGCCCTCCTGGCGGTGGGTGCGCACCTTCCCCCCGAGCCTGGAGCTCCCCTCCAAGAGGAGGAAGTCCACCCCGGCGTCCTTCAGGGCAAGGGCGGCGGCAAGCCCCGCCCAGCCCCCGCCCACCACAACTACCTGAGCCACGCCGCCTCCACCAGGTCCTTCAGGACGTGGATGTAGTCCAAGTCGGCGTTGAGGCTCCGGGCTCGGATGAGCCTTAGTCCCACCTCCTGGGCGGTGGCCTGGGCCTCGAGGTCCAGGTCGAAAAACACCTCCAGGTGGTCGGCGGGGAAGCCCACCGCCTGGACCACTACCTCCTCGTGGCCTTCCTCCTTCAAGGCCCGGAGGTGCTCGTTGATGTCGGGGCCCAGCCAGGGCTCAGGGGTCCTTCCCGCCGACTGGTAGGCCACGCTAAAGCGGGGGAGGGAGAGCTTCTTAGCGATGAGCTCCGCCGTCCTCTCCACTTGGCGTGGGTAGGGGTCGCCTCGTTCCACCGCCGAGACAGGGATGGAGTGGGCGGTGAAGACGTAGGCCGCCCGCTTGGGGTCCCGCAACCGCCAGATGGCCTCCTCCAGCCTGCGGGCGTAGGCGGCGATGAGGCCGGGATGGGCCTCGTAGCTTTCCACCCAGACCATCTCGATGGGCTCGGGTAGGGCCTTTAGGGCGGCTTCCACCTTCTCCTGGTACTCGGCCACGCTCCTTAAGGAGTAATGGGGAGCGGCCACGATGGCCACCGCCCGCCTCACCCCATCCTCGTGCATGGCCGCAATGGCCTCCCCAATGGAGGGGTGCCAGTGCTTGGTGCCCACGTAGACCCTGGCTGGGCCCTGGGGGGTGCGGGGGCCGAAGGGGCCCAGGAGGCGCTTGGGGTAGGCGGGGGCCTCGAGGTTCAAAAGCGCCTGGAGCCTTATGGCCTGGGCCAGGGTGATCTCGTTCAAGGGGCTTTTGCCGATGGCGGCGTAGCGCTCGGTGAGCTCGCGGAGGAGCTCTTCCGGGGGCCTTTTCCCCCGGCGGATGTCCGTGTAGTAGGGCTCGATCTCCTCCGGGGTGTAGGGGGTGCCGTAGGCCATGAGAAGCACGTTCATGCCGCTTCCTCCTTCAGCAGTTCTACCACGTACCGCACGTTCTCCACCGGGGTCTTGGGCAGGATGCCGTGGCCTAGGTTGAAGATGTGCCCCGGCTTACCAGCGTTTTCCTCCAGGATCCGCCGCACCTCCCGCCGGATCACCTCCTTGGGGGCGAAGAGGAGGGCGGGGTCCAGGTTGCCCTGGACCGGGGTAGCCCCCAGCGCCTCCCGGGCCCAGGGGAGGGGGGTGTGGTGGTCCAGGCCGATCACATCCCCCCCGGCCTCCGCCATGTCCTTGAGGAGGCCCATGGTGCCCACGCCGAAGTGGATGACGGGCACCCCTAAGGGCTTTAGCTCCTGGAAGAGCCTCGCCATGTGGGGCTTTACGTAGCGGCGGTAGTCGGCTGGGCTTAGGGCCCCCACCCAGGAGTCGAAGACCTGGAGGAGGTCGGCCCCCGCCTCCGCCTGGGCCCGCAGGTAGCGGGCCATGGCCAGGGTGAGCTTCTCCAAAAGCTGGTGCCAGAGGGCCTCCTCCCGGTACATGAAGGCCTTCACCTCCAGGAAGTGGCGGCTTGGCCCTCCTTCGATGAGGTAGCTGGCCAGGGTGAAGGGGGCCCCAGCGAAGCCGATGAGGGGTACCGCAAGCTCCCGCTTCAGGAGGCGGATGGCCTCCAGCACGAAGGGCACCGCCTCCTCCGGCACCAGGGGCCTGAGGGCCTCCACCCCCTTGGCGTCCCGGATGGGGTGGTGGATGACGGGGCCCTTGCCCTCCACCAGGGAGAGGTCCACCCCCATGCCGTACAGGGGGGTGGTGATGTCGGCGAAGAGGATGGCCGCGTCCACCCCCAGCTGGCGCACGGGGAGGAGGGTCACCTGGGCGCAGACCTCGGGGTTCTGCACGATCTCGGGGAGGGTGTAGCGCTTCCTTATCTCCTGGTACTCCTTCTGGTAGCGGCCCGCCTGGCGCATGAACCAGACGGGAGGGCGGGGGGTGGGTTCGCCCCGGGCCGCCCGGAGGATGAGGTCGTTCACGCCCTCCATGCTAGCATGGGGCATGCGCGCCATCTTTTTCGCCCTAGCCTTGGCCTTGAGCCTGGCCCTGGCCCAGGAGGACCCGGTGGTGGCCCAGGTGGGCCCCGAGGCCCTCACCAAGAGCCAGTTCGACCTCCGCTTCGGCCTTTTCGCCAGGAGCGCCCTGCGCCAGCTGGGCTTGCCCGACTCCGAGGAGACCCGGGCGCTTTTGGCCCAGTACCGCGCCCCCTACCTCCAGGCCCTGGCGGAGGAAAAGGCCCTCCTCCGGGTGGCCCGGGCCCAAGGCTTCTGGCCCAAGGAGGAGGCGGTGGAGGCCAAGGTGTGGCAGCTCAAGGAAGCCTTCCCCTCGGAGGAGGCCCTGCTGGCCGCCTTGAAGGAGGCGGGGGTGGAGGACCTGGCCACCTACCGCATCCTGCTGGTTGAGGCCATGGCCCTGGAGGCCCTCGAGGCCCACTACCGGGCCAGGCTCAGCGTCTCCCCCGCGGCCCTGAAGGCCCTTTGGCTTCTTTCCCCCGAGTACCGCCACCCCACCCTCTACTGCGCCCGGCACATCCTTCTGCCCACCCTGGAGGCGGCCAAGGAGGCCCTGGCCCGCCTGGAGAAGGGGGAGGCCTTCGCCGAGGTGGCCAAGGCCCTTTCCCAGGACCCGGGCTCCAGGGAGGCGGGGGGCGACCTGGGGTGCGAGCCCCAGGGCACCTACATCCCCGCCTTTGAAAAGGCCCTCCTCTCCCTGAAGCCGGGGCAGGTGTCGCCCCCCGTGGGCACGGAGTTCGGCTTCCACCTCATCCTGCTGGAGGGGGTGAAGCCCGCGGGCCGCTACCCCCTGGAGGAGGTGCGGGAGGGCCTCGAGGGCCAGGTGAAGGACCTGGCCTGGGAGAAGCTTTTCAAGGCCCTCATCCGGCCCTACCCCATCCGCCTCTTCCCCGAGCGCCTTTAGCCCCATCGTGGCGCAAGCCGCCTCGGCTTCCATAGCTGGGGCAACCCTTAGGCGGGGGTCCTTTTAGGGTAGGGTGAGGAGCAGGGCCTCGTCCCCCACGGGGGCCCGGGCCAGGAGGAGGGCCTCCCCGGGCCCGTAGATCCCGCTTTGCCCCTCGAAGGCGAGGCCCAGGATGCGCCCGTTCAGCATGGGGTTGAGGAGTAGCCGGAGGTGTTCCCGCCCTTTGAGCCTTTCTTGGGCGGAGGCCAGCCAGACCTCCCCCTCCTTGCGCCTCCGGTCCCAGGGCCAGGGGCGGTCCCAGGCGGCGGGGTTGGCGGAGGGCTGCAGGAGGACCTCAGCCCCCAAGGCGTCCAGCCGGGCCAGGTGGCGCTCAAAGAACCCGTCCAGGCAGATGAGGATGCCCACTTTCCCCGCCTGGGTCGCCACCAGGTGGGGGCCGAAGCTACCCCGCCGCAGCCAGCTTTCGGGCGGGGTGAGCTCCATCTTGGGCACCTGGGCCAGGAGGCGGCCTTGGGGGTTGAAGAAGAGGGCCAGGTTCTGGAAAAAGGGGGTGCGGGCGAACCGCCCCCGGGCCAGCTCCTCCTCGTAAGGGGGGGAGAGGAGGGTGCCCGCCAGGAGGTAGGTGCCGAAGGCCCTGGCGGCTTCCGCCATGACCTCCCGGAAGACCCCGTAGGCCCGCCGGGCCCGCCGCCAGGGGGCGAGGGGGCTTCGCAGAAGCTCTCGGGGGTGGAAGTCCCCCTCCAGGTGGAGGAGGAGGGGAAGCCCGAAGAGCTCGGGGAAGGCGGCGAGGCGGGGGGAGGGGGTGCCCTCGAGGGGCCTGAGGAGGGCGAAGACCCGCTCCCGGAAAGCCTCCTCCGTGCGGTAAAACTCTGGCCTTACCTCCGCCTGGACGGCCAAGAAGGTGCGGAAGGGCACCTTTCCAGTCTAATGCCCCTGGGCGAGGTTCTGGGCCACGATGAAGACCCCCATGGCCACCAGGAAAAGGGCGAAGCTCCGCTTCAACCCCTCCTGGGGCAGGCGTACCGCAAGCCTCCCCCCCAGGAAGCTCCCCAGGGTCCCCACCCCCACGAAGAGGAGGGCCACCGTGTAGTTCACGGCCAAGCCCAGCTCTGGCAGGAGGTGCAGGTACTTGTAGAAGCCGGCGAAGGACTTGAGGGCGATGATGAGGAGGCTGGTCCCGATGGCCAGGTGCATGGGAAGCCCCCCGAGGAGGACCAGGGCGGGTACGATCAAAAACCCCCCACCCACCCCCACGAAGCCCGTGAGGGCACCCACGGCAACCCCGTCCAGCACGATCTTCCAGGCCTTGCGCTTCCCCTGGCCTTCAGGGCGGAGGGGGGCGGGCCGGGCCATGAAGTAGGCCGCTAGGAGCATCACCGAGGCAAAGGCCAAAAGCTGCACCTCCCCGGAGACGAAGCGGGAAAGCCAGGCCCCCAGGTAGGTGCCCGCCATGCCCGGCAGGCCGAAGAAGAGGACGTTCCGCCAGTCCACCAGGCCTCGTAGGGCGTAAGGGAGGGCCCCAAAGAGGGCGATGCCCCCCACGATGAGAAGGCTTTCCGCGATGGCCTGCTTGGGGGCTTCCCCCAGCAGGTACACCAGCACGGGCACGGTGAGGATGGACCCCCCCGAGCCCAAAAGCCCCAGGGAAAGCCCGATGAGTAGGGCTCCGAGCAGGGCCAGACTCATCGCTCCACCGGGAACCCCGCCGCCATCCAGGCGTAAGTGCCCCCCTCCAGGTTGTACACCTTCTCCCCGGGGAAGCCCTGGTTCACCAGGAAGTCCGCGGCCACTCCCGAGCGGTTGCCGGAGTTGCAGACCAAAAGAAGGGGTCGGTCCTTGGGTAGTTCGGAGAGCCTATGGGGCAGGGAGGAGAGGGGGATGTTCACCGCTCCGGGTACGTGCCCTTCCGCATACTCCCAGGGCTCACGCACGTCCACCACCAAGGCTTCCTGCAGAAGCTTTTCCGCCTCGTGGGGGCCCACCTCCTGGTACGGGGTGGCGGTGTAGCCCACTTCCACTGGGCTGGTGTCCACGGGGAGCCCGGAGCGGTACCAGCGGACGATGCCCCCCTCGAGGTTGTACACGTTGGCGTAGCCCTGGGCGGTGAGCCAGGCGGCCGCCTGCCAGGAGCGGTTCCCCGTGCGGCAGTAGAGGACCACCGGGCGGTCCTTGGGGATTTCCCCGTAGCGGGCCACGAACTCGGAAAGGGGCACTAGGCCTGCCCCGGGGATCCGGGCCTGGGCGTACTCCTCCACCTCGCGCACATCGATGAACGCCACGCCCTGGTCGTAGAGCTTCTTGGCTTCCTCTGGGCTCAGGTCCTTGACCTCGGCTTCGTACATGTTTCCCTCCTTGGGGTGTTTGGGGAACTGGGGTTTTGCCCCAGTTCCCCCCGCACTACGCTCAGGCGTTTACCAGCTCCTCGCCCTTCTCCACCGGGAAGCCGGCCTCCTGCCAGGTCCTAATTCCCCCGGTGAGGTTCAGGGCGTTTCTGAAGCCGTGGGCCAAGAGGGCGCTGATGGCGGTGCTGGAGCGGTCCCCGCCCACGCAGTGGACGATGAGGGGCCTCTCCTTGGGGAGCTTATCCAGGTGGGCGAGGACGCGGCCGGCATGGATGTTCAGGGCCCCGGGGATGTGCCCGGCCAAGTACTCGTCCCGGCCCCGCACGTCCAGGATCACCGCCTCGCCCCTCTGCCAAAGGGCGTACGCCTCCCGGGCCGTGATCTGGGGTACGGTTTCCAGCTCCCCGTCGGCATATCCCTGCAGGCCTGGGATGTACCCCACCACCTCATCCAGGCCGATGCGGATCAGGGCCCGGGTCAGGGCCTCCACCTCGGAGGGGTGGGCCAGGAGGATGAGGGGGCGGTCATAGGGCAGAAGCCACCCGGCCCAGGTGGAGAAGTTCTTGCCCGCGGGGATGTTGATGGCTCCCCGGATGTGCCCCCCGGCGAAGGCGAACTTGTCCCGGGTGTCCACCAGGATGGCCCCCTTCCGCAGGTACCGGTCAAACTGGGCCTTGGTGAGGCGGCCCGGGTGGGGGATGCCTCCCAGGATGGGCATCCCGTCCCGGTTCAGCCGCTTCATCTCCTTGAAGTAGGTGGGGGCCTCGGGCTGGCCCTGGAGGAGGGCCCGCACGAACCCTTCTTCGTCGTCCCTTTCCAGGTACTCCGCCCACCAAGCGTGCCGGCGCTCGTAGCCCACGGTGGTGGCGGGAAGGGCCCCCAGAGCCTTACCGCAGGCGCTTCCCGCCCCGTGGCCGGGCCAGACCTGCACGTGGTCGGGAAGGGTGAGGAACTTCTCCTTTAGGCTTTGGAACATGCGCCGGGCCCCCGGCACCGCCGTGCCCTTGATGCCGGCGGCTTCCTCCAGGAGGTCGGGGCGGCCGATATCCCCCACGAAGACGAAGTCGCCCGTGAGGAAGAGGAGGGGTTCGTCCGTCACCGCCCCATCCGCCACCAGGAAGGAAAGGTGCTCCGGGGTATGACCTGGGGTGTGCACGGCCTTCACCCGGATATTTCCCACCCTAAACTCGTCCCCGTCCTTAAGGAGGATATGGGAGAACCCTTCCAGGCCCTTGTACTTCCAGTTCTCGTCCCCTTCGTCCGAGAGGTACAGGGTGGCCCCGGTGGCCTTGGCCAGCTCCCGGGCCCCCGAGAGGTAGTCGGCGTGGATATGGGTTTCCGCGATGGCGGTGATGCGCAGGCCCAAGCTCTCGGCCAGCTCCAGGTAGGTGTCCACGTCCCGCTTGGGATCCACCACCAGGGCCTCCCCGGTGGCGGCGCACCCCAGGAGGTAGCTCATTTGGGCCAAGCCTTCCTCGTAGATCTGCCTGAAAACCATGGCTTCACCTCCTGTATGGGACCATTGTCCCCACACCGCCAAAATACCCTATGGGGGTAATAGGTGTCAACGGGGACAACGTTCACGGAGCTCTATCTTTTACGGGAAACATCTGCTATATTCAATAAAGGATGTACCCCTACGGGGGTATCCGGGAGGAAACGATGGCGCTACTGGGACCGAAGGAGCAGGAGATCGTACGCGAGCGGCTTTCCAACCTGGTGCGGGACGTGGAGCTGGTGCTTTTCACCGACACCTCGACGCTGGTGGCTCCGGGTAAGGAGCCCTGCCTGTACTGCAAGGAAACCAAGCAGCTTCTGGAGGAGGTTTCTGCCCTTTCCGATAAGCTTCACCTGGTGGTTTACGACCTGGCCACCCCCGAGGGCAAGGAGAAGGCCAAGGAGTACAAGGTGGAGGCCGCACCCACCCTCATTCTGCGGGAAAAGGGTTCGCAGGCGATTAACCTGCGGTACCGGGGTATCCCGGCGGGCTACGAGTTCGCAAGCCTCCTCGAGGACATCGAGATGCTGGGCCGCGACGGGCACGGTTTGCCGGAGAACGTGGTCCAGGAGCTCAACAACCTTCCCGAGGAGGTGGTGCTCCAGGTCTTTGTCACCCCCACCTGCCCCTACTGCCCCCAGGCGGTGCGCACCGCCCACCGCATGGCCTACGCCTCCCCCAAGATCTGGGGCGAGATGATCGAGGCCAACGAGTTCCCCGAGCTTTCCAACCGCTACCACATCCACGGGGTGCCCGACACCATTGTGAACCACGGCAAGGAGCGAATCTTGGGGGCTCAGCCCCTCTCCCAGTTCCTCCAGGCCATCCGCAAGGCCGTGGGCGTCCAGGCCTAGCCATGACCCGGCGCGCCCTTCTCGCCCTCCTGCCCCTCGTCTTCCTCGCCGCCTGCGGGCCCAAGGGCAGCTACCAGAACGTGGGCCCAGAGGAGCTCTACCGGGCCCTGGAGTCCGGGGCGGTGGTGGTGGACGTGCGCACCCCCCAGGAGTTTGCCGAGGGGCACGTGCCCGGGGCCATTAACCTGCCGGTGGAGAACGTCGCTCAGTGGGCGGATACCCTTCCCAAGGACAAGCCGGTCTACCTCTACTGCCGTAGCGGCAACCGCAGCCGCCAGGCGGCGGAGTACCTGAAGAAAAAGGGCTACACCAACCTCTACAACCTCGAGGGCGGGATCTTGGCCATCCAAAGGGAGGGCTTCCCCCTGGTTCGCTGATGGATGCGGTACAGGTAGGGCCATTGGCCATCCCCTGGGCCAGGTTCCAGGTGTTCCTGGCCCTTTTGGCCATGGTGGCGGTGGCCGAGGTCCTGGCCCGAAGGGTGGACCGAAGGCTTGCTCTGTGGGCCTACAACGCCATCCTTGCGGGTTTTCTTGGGGCCAGAATCGGCTTCGTTCTGGGGAACGCGTACGTTTACGCCCGGGATCCCCTTTCCATCCTTTACGTGTGGCAAGGGGGGTTTGACCCCCTTTGGGGTATCCTGGCTGCGGGAGGGTACACGCTGATGGCATTGCCCAAGAACCTCTGGCGGTATGCCCTGTTCGCCGCTTTGGCGGCGGGCTTGGTCTTTGGGGTCTTCCTGGTGCAAAGACGGGGAGGGGAGGAGGTGCGCCTGCCCTCCCTCACCCTCACCACCCTAGGGGGTACCCCGGTGAACCTGCAGGACTTCCGGGGGAAGCCTTTGGTCCTGAACCTCTGGGCCACCTGGTGCCCTCCTTGCCGGCGGGAGCTACCCATGATGGTGCGCCTGAGCCAGGAAAACCCGGAGGTGCGCTTTGCCTTCGCCAGCCAAGGGGAGGGTCCGGTGGTGGTGCGGAATTTTCTAGAGGAGCAGAGGCTCGCCCCCGAGTGGGTTCTCCTGGACCCGGAAACCCGGCTTTCCCAGGCCCTGAAGACCCAGGGCCTTCCCACCACCTTCTTCTTTGACCGGGAGGGGCGCCTGGTGGCCCGCCACCTGGGGGAGCTTTCCGAAGCCCTTCTTCTTGGTTACCTGAGGGTTTTGCGCTAGCTTCCCGCGGAAAGCAGGGTTTCCTTCTCCCCTACCACCGTCTTCAGGTGCACCGGCCGGCCCCACAGGCGGTAGAGGTTCTCCAACACCGCCTGGGTCTTTTTCAGGTCCAGCTCCACGCCCTCGTAGGCGTGTTCCAGGAGGAGTTCTCCCCGGTTCCCGTGGTTGGCGTCCACCAGTTCCACGATGGGGTAGCCCCCGTTGGTGAGACGGAAGAGGAGGGCCTTCTTGGCCTCGGCGAAGCGGGGCAGGTCCTCGGGGTTGAGGAGCCTTTGCCGGAGGGCGAACTCGGGGGTCAGGAAGGTATCCAGGAAGCTCAGGTCCGTGTGGACGGTGCGCACCTGGAAAAGCTGCTTGAGCCCCAGGCCGGTGGGCCTCTCGTAGGTGAGCCGCTCCCCTAGGGGCAGGGCCTCGTACTCCGGGCCGAACCGCCCCTTATCCCAGCGCTCCTCCACCTCCTTGAGGAGCAGGTAGCCCAGGCGGTAAGGGTTGAAGCCGTGTGGGGCAAGGAGTCCGGCCTGGAGTTCGGCAAACTCCAGGGCTTCCTCCGGGGAGAGAAGGGGGAGGAGGAGGCGGGTGTGCCAGTAGGTGGCCCAGCCCTCGTTGAGGATCTTGGTGGCCGCTTGCGGCACATAGTACAGGCTTTCCTCTCGGATGATCTCCAGGATGCCCTTCTGCCAGGGGGCCAAAGGGGCATACCGGGCCAGGAAGCCCAGGATGTCCCGGGTGGGCCTAGGGGGGAGGGGTTCGGGGCGCCCCCCCTCCTCGGCCTCCTTGGGGGGCTCGGGCGGGGGGTTCACGTAGGGGTCCAGGTAGGGGCGCACCCGCAGGCGCTTGGGGGGTTCGGCCTCCTCCGGTCCCTCCTTCTCCGGCCGCCGGATGTAAGGGGCGTGGGGATCGATGAGGTTTTCTAGGGAGAGGGCCAAATCCAAAAACTCCTCCACGCTCCTCGCCCCGTGCCGCTCCATGGCCTTTTCCACAAAGGCCGCATGGTGCGCCATTTCCTCGTGCATGTCCTTGGGGATGGGCTTAAAGGCCAGGTTGTTCTGGAAGAAGTCGGCGTGGGCAAAGACGTGGGCCATGACCAGCTTCTGGGCGAGGAGGGTGTTGCTCTTGAGGAGGTAGGCCCGGACGGGGTGGGTGTTCACCACCAGCTCGTAGATGCGCCCGAGACCATAGCGGTAGGTTTCCCGGTGGCGCAGGTACTCGCTCCCCCAGCGCCAATGGGGGTAGCGGCGGGGAAAGCCCCCGTAGGCGGCCAGCATGGCCATCTCCTCGGGGCCCACCTCCTCAAAGAGCACGGGGGGGAAGGAAAGCCCTGCCGCCAAGGCCCTTTCCCGCAGGATCTCGGCCCACTGCCTCAGCTCCTTGCGCATCCCTTACCCTCCCAGAAGCCGCCTCAGGGCCAAGGGCAGGTCCTCCCTGCCCCGCACCTCCGTGGCGGCCAGCCCCTCCTCTTTTCCCAAGGCCTCCTTCAAGTCCTCCAGAAACCGCCCCTGGCCGTAAGGCCCCTGCACCTGGGCGTACCCGTAGAGGGCCAGGGTGGGGAGGAGGCGCCTTAGGGCCTCGAGGGCCAAGGGGGTGTCCCCCTGCCAGTTCTCCCCGTCGGAGAAGTGGTAGAGGTAGCGGTTGTAGAAGGCCTCGGGGTAGGCCTTGAGGATCTCCTCCGCCAGGAGGAGGGCGCTGGAAAGCCTCGTGCCCCCGCCTTCCCGGGCCCGGAAGAACTCCTCCTCGCTCACCTCCCAGGCCTCGGCGTCGTGGAGGAGGTAGCGCCTTTCCAGCCGGGGGAAGTGGCGCTTAATCCAGAGGGTGATCCAAAAAGAGAGGGTCTTCACTAGCCTAAGCTCCTCCTCCCGCATGCTCCCGGAGACGTCCAGGGCGAAGAGGACCACCGCTTGGGCGTGGGGACGGGGCTTGCTCCTCGGGGCCTTGTAGCGGAGGTCCTCCCGCTCAGGGACCAAAAGGGGCTCTTCTGGACGGTACTCCCCGGTGATGAGGGCCCGCTTCAGGCTTTCCTTGAGGGTGCGGCGCACGTGGCGCAGGCCCCTGGGGCCTTTCCGGGCGATGGTGGTGTAGCGGAAGGCCTCCTCCGTCACCTCCCCTTCTCCCTTGGGCCGGAGCCGGGGAAGCCTTAGGGCCTCCCCCATGAGGTCCAAGAACTCCTCCAGCTCCAGCTCGGCCACGGGCACGTGGCCCGCGGGGCCCAGGCCTTCCGTCCCCGGGCCCCCAAGGCCCAGGCCTTCCCCCCGGGGCTCCCCGTAGACGATCTTGGGGAGCTCCAGCTGGGGCAAGGGGATGGAGACCAGGCGGCCTTCCACCTGGCCGAAGAGTTCCTCCCGGGTTAAAAACTCCCGGGCCTTTTTCTTCACCTCCCCGCGCACGATCTCCTTGAAGCGCAGAAGGTCCCGCTCGATGGGCCTCATCGCTCACCCCGGGCGAAGATGGAGGCGGCGAACTCCAAAACCCCGCTGGCGCAGTGCTCGCAGTAGCCGTGGTCGCGGATGAGGCGGGCCTTGACCACGTCGATCTTGGCCTGGGTCTCCGGGTCCACTACTCCCGAGACCAAGGCGGAGAGACGGATGGTGTCCTTCTGGTCGTCAAAAAGCTTCAACTCCAGGGCCCGGCGGAGCCTTTCGTTGTCCTTGTAGGTGAACGGCCTTCCCTCCAAGGCTAAGGCGCCGATGTAGTTCATGATCTCCCGGCGGAAGTCGTCCTTGCGGGACTCGGGGATCTCGATGCGCTCCTCGATGGAGCGCATGAGGCGCTCGTTGGGAGGCTCGGGGGCACCGGTGTAGGGGTTTTTCACCTTCTCCCCCAGGACGTAGGCCTTCACGTGGTCGATGTAGTTGTGGAAGAGGCGGTTGAGGGCCTCCTCGTCCGCGGCGATGGCCCTTTGCACCTCGTTCTTCACGATCTCCGCGTACTCGGCCTTCACCTCCTGCAGAAGGGCCCGGTAGCGCTCCCGGGTCTTCTCGTCGGAGATGAGGGAGTGGTGCTTCAGGCCCTCCTCCAGCTCGTTCATCACCATGAAGGGGTTGATGCAGGGCTCCTCCGAGGTGACCAGGACGTTGGAGATCTTGTCCTGGATGTAGCGGGGGCTGATCCCCTCCAAGCCCTCCCGCTTGGCCTCGGCCATGAGCTCCCGCACCGCCTCCTCCGTCCAGCCGGGAAGGAGCTTGCCGTCGTAGAGCTTGAGCTTCTGCATGAGGGTGAGCCCCGCCCGCTTGGGAGGCTCCAGCCGGGTGAGGACGGCCCAGGTGGCGGCCATCTCCAGGGTGTGGGGGGCGATGTGCTTGGCCCGCACCTTGCTGAAGTCCCGCTTATAGATCTTCACCTCGTCGGAGACCCGCAGGATGTAGGGGACGTCGATCTTGATGGTGCGGTCGCGAAGGGCCTCCATGTACTCGTTGGCCTGGAGCTTGCGGTATTCCGGCTCGTTGGTGTGCCCAAGGATGATCTCGTCGATGTCCGTCTGGGCGAACTTCTTGGACTTGATCTTGTGCTCCTGGCTGGCGGTGAGGAGGTCGTAGAGGAAGGCCACGTCCAGCTTGAGGATCTCGATGAACTCCACCAGGCCGCGGTTGGCGATGTTGAGCTCCCCGTCGAAGTTGAAGGCCCGGGGGTCGGAATCGGAGCCGTAGATGGCCACCTTGCGGTAGTTGATGTCCCCGGTGAGCTCGGTGGAGTCCTGGTTCTTTTCGTCCTTGGGCTGGAAGGTGCCGATGCCGATCCGGTCCTTTTCCGAGAGGACCAGGCGCTTCACCACCACCTCGTCCTCCAAGACGGCCGCCAGGTCCCCCCCGTGGCGGGCCAGGGCCTCCCGCATCTGGAAGCGGCACACCGGGCAGAGGTCCCCTTCCACCTCGAGGGGGTAGGGGTACTCGGGATGGAGGTGCCTAAGCTCCTCGAGGAACTCGTTTCGGATCTCCTTGGGCAGGAGGAGGAGGGGTTCCTCGTGCATGGGGCAGGGGAGGGGGCCCTCTGGGGTTTTCCAGTAGAAGGTGAAAAGCTTCCCTTCCTCCGTGCGGCTGTAGGCCTCGAGGCCCTTCTTGAGGAGCCGGGCGATGGTGCTCTTGGCCGAGCCCACGGGGCCGTGGAGGAGGAGGATCCGCCGTTCGGGTCCTAGGCGGTGGGCGGCAGCTTTTAAGGTGGCCACCAGGCGCATGAGGGGCTTGTCCAGGCCGAAGATGGCGTCCTTCCCCTCCTCAAAAGGGTCGTCGAAGAACCGGTAGTGAAGGAGCTTCTCCCTGAAGAGGGTATACTCCTCCACCCCGTAGGAGAGAATCATGTCGTGGACCCTCTGGAAGCTGGTCCTCAAGGGCCTGGGGTCCTTCTTGAGAAGGCCTAGATAGTCGGCGAAGGAGCCTTCCCAGCTTAAGGCCCGGTAAGCCTCGAGGTCTTGACGGCGACGGATGCGCTCCAGTTCGTTCATGGACGCCCTCCTTCATACCGGCTAGGGACGGGTTTTGATAGCTTTGCCTTTATTGTAGCAGGTTCTGGGCGGAGAATGTGGCCCCGGTTCTAGCTGGGGAAGGGGTTTTGCGCTAAGCTTCCCTAGCTTCTTGAGATCTCATAGAACCCCCGGGCGTTGTGGAGAAAGTGGGCCAGGATGCCAGGGAGGAGGCTTCCCGTGAGGAGGTAGGTGAGCCCGAAAAGGAGCCCGGCAAGCCCGGTGTAAAGGGGATAGGCGAAGGCCCGCCTGGGGGCGGGGTGAAGGAGGGCGAAGACCAGGGCCTGGAGGAAGAGCCCCGAGGGCCCCAGCCAGGCCGTGAGGAGGCTTTGCAGAAGCCCGCGGAAGAAGACCTCCTCCGCCACCCCCGAAAGGAGGGCGAGGAGAAGGAGGGTTGCGGGTCCTACCCCAGCCCGGCGCAGGGCTTCTCCCAAGACCCGATGGAGGCTTTCCGCCTCCCGAAAGGAAGCGGGGAAGAGATGCCGGAAGGCTTCCTCCAAAGCGGCCAAGGCCAGGATGAGACCCAGGGCATAAAGGAGTTCCCTGGGGCTCGCCTGGCCGAAGGGAAGGCCCAAGAGGAGCATGCCCGAGGCCCCAAGGAGGAGTAGCCCTCCTTGGAGGGCCAGGAGCAAGCCCAGGGGCGGGGGGACCAAGGCCCTAAGGCCTACTCCCCGCCCAGGGCGAAGCCCTGGTCCAGGAGCTTCTTGGGGTAAGCGCGGAAGGCGAGGAGGGTTTCCGTGCGCTCCACCCCTTCCAGGGCCAGGATCCCCTGGGTGACGGCATCGTCCAGTTCCTCGAGGTCCTTCAGGCGCAGAAGGGCCAGCAGGTCAAAGGGGCCCGTAACCGAGTAGACCTCGGCCACCTGGGGGAGTTCGGCGATGGCCTCGCCCAGGGCGGCGATCCGGTCCCCACGGGCACGGATGAGTACGAAGGCGGTGACCACCCCTTTATCCTACCTCCAGGATCAGCTTGGGCCGGAAGGCCAGGGCATCGGCGGCCACCAGGTGAAGGGGGATGCCCCGGTACTCCTTGGGCAGCTTTTCCGGGTCGGCCCCGTGCAGGTGGCCGTAGACGATGGCCTGGGGCTTGGCTTCCGCGGCCAACTCCAGGAGGGGGGTGGCCTCCCCGCTGGGGCCGAAGGGGGGAAAATGGAAGGCCACCACCAGATGGCGGTAAGCCTTTCCCTTAAGGTCCTGCAAGGAGAGCTTGAACCGCTCCACCTCCCGGGCGAAGATCCGTTTGTCCTCTGGGGTGGCGGGCGGGTACTGCCAGCCCCTACTTCCCGCCACCGCCACCCCGTCCAGGACCAAGGCGTCGTTTTGCAGGGCATACATCCCTGGGGGGAGCACGCTCCTCAGCCGGCTTATGGAGGGCCACCAGTAGTCGTGGTTCCCCTTCAGGAGCACCTTTTTGCCGGGCAGGGCGGCCAGGTCCAGGAGGTCCGGCAGGGCCTCGCCCAGGCGCATGGCCCAGGAGATGTCCCCGGGCACAATCACCAGGTCCCCCTCCGCCACCACCTCCCGCCAGCCCCGGAAGAAGGCCTCCGGGTGGCCCTGCCAGTTGGGGCCGAAGATGGTCATGGGCTTGGGGTGCAGGCGGGAGAGGTGGGGGTCGGCGATGGCGAAGACCCGCATGGGCTTTAGCGTACCCTATGGGTATGGAGAAGGCTGAGGCCCTGGCCTACGCCTTAAGGCTCCTTTCCCAAAGGGCCATGAGCCGGGCCCGCCTGCGGGAGAAGCTTCTCGGCCGCTTTCCCGAGGGAGAGGTGGAAGGAGCCTTGGCCCGCCTCGAGGAGCTGGGCTATCTAGACGACCGGGCCTTTGCGGAGGCCTTCGTGGCCACCAGGCGGAAGTATGGCCCCCATAAGCTCCGGTTTCTCCTGAAAGCCCGGGGGGTTCCGGAGGAGGTGGTGGAGGAGGTCCTTGCCGCTTATGGAGAGGAGGACAGCCTGGAGGCCGCGCTTAACGTCCTCCGCCGCTACCCCCGCCGCCAGGACAAGGCCAAGGCGGTGCGCTTCCTTCAGGGCCGGGGGTTTCCCCTTTCCGTGGCCTTGGAGGCGTACCGGCTTGTCAAGGAGGAGGAAAGCGGGTAAAAAGAGCCCATGCCCGAGGTGCGCGCGGAACGCTTCATCAAGGCCTCACCGGAAAAGGTGTACACCTTGGCCAAGGACCTGGAGGGCTTGAAGCCCTACCTCAAGGAGGTGGAAAGCCTCCGGGTGCTCGCCCAGGAGGGCCAGCGCACCCGAAGCGAATGGGTGGCGGTGGCCATGGGCAAGAAGGTGCGCTGGCTGGAGGAGGAGGAGTGGGACGACCAAAACCTTCGGAACCGCTTCTACTCCCCGGAGGGGGATTTTGACCGCTACGAGGGCACCTGGGTCTTCCTACCGGAGGGGGAGGGGACCCGGGTGGTCCTGAGCCTGACCTATGAGCTTACCATCCCCATCTTCGGGGGGCTTTTGCAGAAGCTGGTGCAAAAGCTCATGCAGGAGAATGTGGAGAGCCTTCTTAAGGGCTTGGAGGAGCGGGTTTTGGCTTCCTAGTTGCGCATGGGGCCCTTTTGCTCTACCATGGGCCTGAAGCCGCCCATGCCCTTCCAAAGCGGGGTGGCCCAAGAGCTTTCAGGAGGTCAAAGTGGAAACGTTGCGCGTGTCTTCCAAGTCCCGTCCCAACTCCGTGGCCGGCGCCATCGCGGCGCTCTTGCGCACCAAGGGGGAGGTGGAGGTGCAGGCCATCGGGCCCCAGGCGGTGAACCAGGCGGTGAAGGCCATCGCCATCGCCCGGGGGTACATCGCCCCCGACAACCTGGATCTGGTGGTCAAGCCGGCCTTCGTCAAGCTGGAACTGGAGAACGAGGAGCGGACCGCCCTTAAGTTCAGCATCAAGGCCCACCCCCTGGAGTCTTGAGGCCCGCAAGCCCCAGGGCCTTGGCCGTCCGCATCCTCCTCGAGGTGGAGCGGGGCGGCAGGGCCCAACTGCTTTTGGACCGGGCTTTGGACCGTCTGTCCTGGCCCGAGCGGGACAGGGCCTACGCCACCCACCTGGTCTACGGCACCCTGCGCCGCCTGAGGCTTTTGGACTTCCTTTTGGAACCTCTTCTAGAGCGTCCGGAGAAGCTCCCTAAGGAGGTGCGTTGGGTCCTGCGCCTGGGAGCCTGGGAGTGGCTTTCTGGCAAGGCGGACCACGCCCGGGTAAGCCCCTGGGTGGAGGAGGCCAAGCGCGCCCACCCACGCCTGGCGGGTTTGGTGAATGCGGTACTCCGGCGCCTCGAGCCCCGGGAGGCCCCGGAGTGCGTGCGCCTTTCCCTTCCCGAATGGCTCTGCGAAGCCTGGCGGGCCTTCTTCGGCCAGGTGGCCTTCGCCGAGGGCTTCAACGAGCCTGCCCCCCTCTTCCTCACCGCCTACCGCTCCGTGGAGGGGCTGAGGCCGGGGCCCCTTCCGGACAGCTACATCTGGGAGGGCCCGAAGACCGATTTTTCCGCCTTGGGGTTGCAGCCGCAAAACCCCGCCTCCCTCTTCGCCGCAATGCTTTTGGAGTCCAGTCCGGGGGAAAGGGTGCTGGACCTCTGCGGGGGGGCCGGGCTCAAGGCCTTCTATTTGGCGGCCAAGGGGGCGGAGGTGATCTCCTACGACCTGAACCCCAGACGGCAGCAGGCGGGGGAGAAGACAGCGAGGAAGCTGGGCCTGAGGGTGACCTACCGCACCCAGGACCTGACGGAACCCCTTCCCGAGAAGGCCAAAAAGGTCCTCCTGGATGCTCCTTGCACCGGAACCGGCACCTTTCGCAGCCATCCTGAGCTCCGCTACCGTTTGGCGCCCCAAGACCCCGGGCGCATGGCACAGTTGCAGCTCAAGCTCCTGGAAACCGCCGCCCGGGCCACGGAGGAGGGAGGGGTGCTGGTCTATAGCGTCTGCACCCTGACGGAGGAGGAGGGGGAGGGGGTGGCCCGGGCCTTTCTCGCCCGGCATTCG
The DNA here is from genome assembly GCF_021462405.1 of Thermus tengchongensis. NCBI lineage: Bacteria > Thermotogati > Deinococcota > Deinococci > Thermales > Thermaceae > Thermus > Thermus tengchongensis. The sequence goes on from NZ_JAKEDU010000002.1 coordinate 317,605, forward strand.
GAGTTTGAGCCGGAGCCTATAGCCTGCCCCTTTCCCGTGCTTCGGTCGGGCCTGGGCGTCTATGTGGCCCCAGAGGGAGGCCTGGATGGGTTTTATTACTTGCGCCTGCGGAAGGTAAACTCTAGAACATGAAGCTGGTGTTCGTGGGCCTGGGCAAGATGGGGAAAAGCATCCTGAAGGGTGCCTTGGAGCGGGGTTTCCTCAGGCCCGGGGAGGTGGGGGTGGTGGGCCGCACCCCGGAGCGCACCCGGGAGCTGGCCGAGGCCTTTGGCCTCCGCCCCCTGTCCCTGAAGGAACTCGTCCAGGCGGAACGGGTGCTTCTCGCGGTCCAGCCCCGGGATTTTCCCCATCTGGCCCCGGAGATGGCCCATCCCGGGGTGGGCTACATCTCCATCATGGCCGGGGTATCCACGGCGGTGCTTTCCCGCAGGCTGGACACCCGGAGGGTGGTGCGGGCCATGCCCAACCTGGCGGCAGTAATCGGGGAAAGCTCCACCGCCCTCACCGCCTTAAAGGAGGCCCGGGAGGCAGGGGACCTGGACTTCGCCCGGGCCCTTTTCGCCACCGTGGGGGACGTGTACGAGATCCCCGAGCACCTTTTCGATCCTTTTACCGCCATGTCCGCTTCCGCCCCCGCCTATCTGGCGGTGGTGGCGGAGGCCTTGGCCGACGCGGGGGTGAAGATGGGTATGCCCCGGGCCCTGGCCCTGCGCCTGGCGGCGGAGGCCTTGGCGGCCACGGGGGAACTCCTGAAGGGCCGCCATCCCGCCCAGCTTAAGGACGAGGTGGCAAGCCCCGGGGGCACCACCATCCACGGCCTCCATGCCCTCGAGGCCCGCTCCTTAAGGGCCGCCTTCTACGAGGCGGTGGAGGCGGCCACCCGGCGGGGGCACGAGCTGGGAGAGGCGGAGTAAGGGTATGGGAGGCCCTAAGGGCGGGGGGCTTTGGCGGTTCCTCTGGGCGGTGCCGGTTTTCCTTTGCCTGGCCCTGGGCCAGGTCTTTCCCCAGGGAGGGGGACGGTACCTGTACTCCGATGGCACCCAGCAGGAGCTTCTCCCCACCCCCGAGGGCTACCGCCTCCGCTACTGGAAGGAGGGGCGCGTGTTCCGGGAGGACCGGCTCAAAGGAGGTGCCGAGGGGCTTTTTCTCCTAGGGGTGGGCTTGCCCGAGGGGTACTTTCCCTTTTCGCCCCCTCTTCTGCTCTACCCCTCGAGGCTGGACCTGGGGCTTTCCTGGGGGGGAAGCGCCCAGTTTCGCGGGCAGCGGGTGGCCCTTTCCGCTCGGGTGGAGGGAATCGAAGGGGTAAGGGTGAAGGCCGGGGCCTTCAACGCTTATCGGGTGCGGGTGGCCTACACCACGGAGAAAGGAGGTACGGATCTCAAGGAGATCTTCCTGGTTCCCGGCCTCGGGGTGGTGGCCTACCGCACCGGGGAGGCCTGGGTGGAGCTTTTAAGGCTCCCGCATGCCCTTACGCCCAGGCAGGGGCCCTAAGCCTTGGCCTTGAGGTAGTAGTGCAGGATTTCCCGGTACATGCGCAGGCGGTGGAGAAATCCCGGTAGAAGTCCCCGCTTTTCCTCCTTCATCACCTGGCTCACCCCAGGAAGGGGCAGGTAGAGGACCCGCCAGCCCGCCTTTTTGGCGTGGCGGGTGAGGAGGAGCTCCAAGTCGTATCGGGCACCCTCGAGGCCCTGCACCCCTCGCAAATCCTCCGTCTTCAGGGCCCGCTGTCCGGAGAGAAAGGGGGTGAGGCGCATGGCGAGATCCGTGGAGAGCCTTCCCCCTTGGAAGATGCCCACCGTCATCTCCGCCTTTCCCTCTGCCACAGGGTCCAGCAGGGACTCCAAATGGTGCGGGGCAAGACCCAGAAGATCCGCATCAAGGAGGAGGACCAAGGGGGTGTTCACCCGTTTGAGCCCTTCGGCGATGGCCCCGCCCTTACCCCGGTTCTGGGGAAGGCGCACCACCTGGGCCCCGGCCTTGGCCGCCTCCTGGGCGGTGCGATCCTCCGAGCCGTCGTCCGCCACCACCACGGGGAACCCTGCCTCCTTGGCCACCCGCACCACCCCTGCGATGGTGGCCTCCTCGTTGTAGGCAGGGATGAGGACCGTGGCCTCCATCTAGCCCCCGAGAAGCCTCCTTAGGTCCTGGAAGGTGACCAGGATGACCAGGAGGATGAGGAAGACGAAGCCCAGGTAGTGCACCATGGCCTCCTGCTCGGGGCGGATGCGGAGGAAACGGGAGAGGAAGAGGAGAAGAATACGCCCGCCGTCCAGGGCAGGAATGGGCAGAAGGTTGAAGAGGGCCAGGGAGAGGTTGATGGCCACGGTAAGCTCCAGCAACCGGAAAAGGCCCTCCTGGGCTGCCCGGCCTGTTTCCGCCACGATGCCCAAGGGGCCCACCACCCCGCTGTCTGGGTTCCCGGCCAGCACGCCCAAAAGCCCGCTCACCAAGGCCTTGGCCATCTGGGGGCCGAAGGCTAAGGAGCGGCTCACCGCCAGGCCAAACCCCTCCAGGAAGCTCACCCTGTGGAAGGCCACCTCGGGCTGGTACACCACCCCAAGCCGCTCCATGCCCTCCTGCCAGGTGAGGGTGAGGGTGAGCTCCTGTTCCTGGCGGCGCACGGTGAGGGTATGCCCCCCTGGGGTCTTCACCCGTTCAATCTCCTGGGCCTGGGCGAGGGGGGTGCCGTCCACGGCCACCAGGATGTCGCCCGCCCTTAGCCCCGCCCTTTCCGCCACGCTTCCCGGGAGGACTTCCAGGATCACCGCCCTTCCCGTGGCCTCCGGCACCCCTTGAGTGCTGAAGAGGTAGGCCAGGAGTCCCCAGGCCAGGAGGACGTTCATGACCACTCCCGCTAAAAGGACCCAAAGCTTCCCCAAGAAGGGAAGGGCATCATACCCCCGCCCCCGCTCCTCGGGGAGGAGGCCCTCGATGTCCGCGTACCCTCCCAGGGGAATGGCGGAAAGCCGCCACTCGGTGCCCCAGGCCTGCCGTTTCCACAGGATGGGGCCGAAACCCAGGCTGAAGGCCTTGACCCGCACCCCTTGGGCCCGTGCCGCCAGGTAGTGCCCCAGCTCGTGCACGAAGATGCTCACGCCGATGATGATCAAAAACCAAAACAGGCTCATGCCCACCTCTTGGCCTCTTCCCGGGCCCAGGCGTCCACGGCGAAGAGGTTCTCCCATGTTAGGGGAAGGGAAGGGGTGTTTTCCAGGACCCGAGCCAGGATCTTTGGGATTTCGGTAAAGGGGATCTTTCCGGAAAGGAAGGCTTCCACCGCCACCTCGTCGGCGGCGGAAACCGCCACCTGGGCCACCCCGCCCCGCCTTCCCGCCTCGTAGGCCACCGCCAGGGCGGGGAAGCGGTTGAGGTCTGGTTCCAAAAACTCCAGGGTCCCGGGGAGGGGGAGGTTTTTAAGGGGGGTTTCCGCCCTTTCGGGGTAGGTGAGGGCGTACTGGATGGGAAGGCGCATGTCCGTGGGGCCCAGTTGGGCCTTAAGGCTACCGTCCACGAAGCGGACCAGGCTGTGGACATAGGCCTGGGGGTGAACCAAGACCTTGATCTTCTCCAGGGGAAAGCGGAAAAGCTCCTTAGCCTCGAGGACCTCGAGGCCCTTGTTGAAGAGGGTGGCGGAGTCTATCGTGACCTTGGGGCCCATGCGCCAGCGGGGATGGTTCAGGGCCATCTCCGGGGTGACCTGGGAGAGGTCCTGGGGCTCCCGAAGGAAGGGTCCTCCGCTTGCTGTCAGGATGAGCTCGGCCACATCCTCCCGCCTTTCCCCCAAGAGGACCTGGAAAAGCGCCGAGTGCTCAGAGTCCACGGGGAGGATCTCGGCTCCCTGGGCATCCACCTCCTGCCAGAGGAGGGGTCCCGCCGCCACCATGGCCTCCTTGTTGGCCAGGGCGATGCGCTTTCCTGTCCGGACCGCGGCCCGGGTGGGAGCAAGCCCCGCCAGGCCCGGAATGGCGGCCACGGCCACCTCCGCCTCCAAGGAGGCCACCTCTTCCGGGGTGCCCAGCCTTAGCCCGGGGAAGCGAGCCTTTAGCTCCCCGTGGAGGCTTTCGTGAGCGGCCACCAGGAGGGGCCTCCACTCCTGGATCTGACGGGAGAGCTCCTCCAGGTTTTGCCCTGCGGCAAGCCCCACCACCCGGTAGCCCCGCCAGCGGCACACCTCGAGGGCCTGCCGCCCTATGGAACCCGTGGAGCCCAGGATCACCACTCGTTTCATGTGAAGAGCACCACCAAAAAGTAGGTGAGGGGGAAGGTGAAGAGAAGGCTGTCGATCCTATCCAGAAGGCCGCCGTGGCCGGGAAGGAAGTGCCCCGAGTCCTTCACCCCACAGTACCGCTTCAGCATGGACTCCACCAGGTCCCCAAGCTGGGCGGCCAGGGAAAGGAGGAGGCTGAAAAGCCAAAGTTCCAGTAGGCCGAAGGGGAAGACCTCCCGCACCAGCCCGGTGTAGAGGGCCAGGGCCAGGAAGCTTACCGCAATCCCTCCCAAAGAGCCCTCCACCGTCTTGCCGGGGGAGATTTCCGGGGCCAGCTTTTGCCGGCCCAGGGTCCGGCCCACGAAGTAGGCGCCGATGTCGGTGGCGAAGCTGGCCACCAGGGGCAGGGAAAGGGTCCAAAGGCCCAGGGTGCTGTCCGGGATCTCCCTTAGGAGGAGGACATACCCCAGGCTCCAGGGTAGGTACAAAAAGGCCATGAGGGTGAAGGCGAAGCGGGTGAGGTCGGCTCCCCGCAGAAGCTCATGGCTGAAGCTTCCCAGCAGGAAAAGCCCCAGGGCCACCTCCCGCCAGGGCACCTGGGGGAAGTGCCAGTAGAGCTGGGGCAAGGAGAAAAGGAAGAGGAGTACCCCCCCGCCCACCAGGAAGGGCAGGTTCAGCCGGATGCCCCTTTTGGCCAGCATGTCCCTCAGCTCCAGGCTCCCCAGCCACAGGACGAAGACCAGGGTGGGCAGGATTAGGACGAGTCCCCCCCACAGCACCCATAGGAGCAAAAGAACCCCTACCAGGGCGGAGAGGACCCGGGTGGGCAGGTCGTCCCTGCCCTCCATCACCCCTCCCTCCCCGTGGGCCCCCGGGCAAGGGGCCCATACGATTTGGGCAAGCCGTCCACAGCAGACGAAAGGTGGGTCCTAAGGGGCTTCCTAGCCTAGGATCTCCTGCTCCTTCTTCTCCAGAAGCTCGTCGGCCTTGGCGATGAACTCGTCGGTGATCTTCTGGATTTCGGCCTCCGCCCGCTTGGTATCGTCCTCCGAGAGGTGGAGCTCCTTGGAGATCTTCTTGAGTTTTTCCAGGGCCTCGCGCCGGATGTTGCGGATGGCGATCCGCCCCTCCTCGGCGTAGTGGCGGGCGGTTTTCACCAGCTCCTTGCGCCGTTCCTCGGTGAGGGGGGGAATGTTGATGTACAGGGCGTCCCCCTTGTTGGCGGGGTTCAGGCCCAGGTCCGAGTCGCGGATGGCCTTCTCTATGGCCTTTAGGGCGTTTTGGTCCCAGGACTGCACCACCAGGGTTTTGGCGTCGGGGGCGGTTACGGTGGCGATTTGGGAGAGGGGCACGTGGGTGCCGTAGTACTCCACCTTGAGGTGGAGGAGAAGGGCGGGGTTGGCCCGCCCGGTACGAAGGCCCGCCAGGTTGTGCTCCAGGGCCTCGAGGCTCTTTTGCATGTGTGCCCTTGTTTCCGCATAAAGCTCTTTCAGGCTCATGGCACCTCCTTCAGGTGTGGATCAGGGTACCCACCTTTTCCCCCTGGATAATACCCACCAGAGCGCCGGGTTTGAAGATGTCAAAGACCACGATGGGAAGCCCTGCCTCCATGCACAGGGTGATGGCGGTGGTGTCCATGACCTGTAAACCCCGGTTCAAGACTTCGAGGTAGGTGAGCTCCTCAAAGCGCACCGCGTTGGGGTTCTTCCGAGGGTCATCGGAATAAACCCCGTCCACCTTGTTCTTGGCCATGAGGACCACCTCGGCCCCCACCTCTAAGGCCCTTAGGGCGGCGGCGGTGTCCGTGGAGAAGAAGGGGTTCCCGGTGCCTCCGCCGAAGATGACGATGCGTTCCTTCTCCAGGTGGCGCAGGGCCCGCCTGCGGATATAGGGCTCGGCCACCTGGGTGATGGTGAGGGCGGTCTGGACCCGGGTGGGAATGCCCAGGGACTCCAGGGCGTCTTGCAGGGCTAGGGCGTTCATGATGGTGGCCAGCATGCCGATGTAGTCGGCGGTGGCCCGGTCCATACCCACCCCCTGCCTTGCTCCCCGCCAGAGGTTCCCCGCCCCGATCACGATGGCCAGCTGGACTCCCGTGTCGTAGGCGGCCTTGATCTCCTTGGCGAGGGCCTTGGTGGCCTCGGGTTCGATGCCGAAGCCATTTGCGGTCAGAAACTCGCCGGAGAGTTTAAGGAGGACCCTTCTGTACTTCATGGCTTATCTGGCCCCACAACCCGATTGAACAAAACCGGGGCCCCTTTGGGTAAGGGCCCCGGGTGTACAGCATGGCCTACGCCCCCAGCTCGAAGCGGCAGAACCGCCGCACCACGATGTTTTCCCCGGTTTTGGCGATGGCCTGCTGGATGAGCTCCTTCACCTTAACCTTGTCGTCCTTGACGAAGGGCTGCTCCAGGAGGGCCACCTCCTCCAGGTACTTCTTCAGGCGCCCCTCGGCGATCTTCTCCGCAATCTGGGCGGGTTTGCCCTCGTTGAGGGCGGCCTGGATGTAGATCTGCCGCTCCTTCTCCAGCTCCTCCGCGGGAATCTCCTCGGCGGAGACGTAGCGGGGGTTCATCATGGCGATGTGCATGGCCAGGTCCCGGGCCAGGTTCTGGAAGATCTCGTTCCGGGCCACGAAGTCGGTCTCACAGTTGAGCTCCACCAGAACCCCCACCCGCTGGTTGTGGTGGATGTAGTGGCCGATAACCCCTTCCCGAGCCTCTCGCTCTGCTTTCTTGGCTGCCTTTATGGCCCCCCGCTCCCTGAGGAGCTGAACGGCCTTTTCCTCGTTCCAGCCGGCGTCCTCGAGGGCCTTCTTCACGTCCATCATTCCGGCCCCCGTGGCCTCGCGCAGCTTCTTGATGAGTTCCATTTGGCTCATGCTTCCACCTCGTCCTCGCCAAGGTCGGATGCCTCCCGGACCTGGGCTTCCGCCTTCTCGGCCTCCTCCACCAGGGCGTAGGAAGGGGAAGGCTCCACCACCCCGCCCCGGGCCTGGATGATGAGGTCCACGGCCCGGGAGACGATGAGCTGGATGGAGCGGATGGCGTCGTCGTTGCCGGGGATGATGTAGTCCACCAGCTCGGGGTCGGAGTCGGTGTCTGCCAGGGCCACCACAGGGATGAAGAGCTTACGGGCCTCCCGCACGGCGATGGCCTCCTTGGTGGGGTCCACCACGAAGACGGCGTCGGGAAGGCGCTTCAGACGGCGAAAGCCCGAAAGGTACTTCTGCAGGCGGTCCAGCTCGTGCTTTAAGCGCACCTGCTCCTTCTTGGGCCGGTCCTGGATCTCCGGGGAGGCGAAGAGGTTCTCCAGCTCCTCCAGGCGGTTCACCCGCTGGGAAATGGTCTTGAAGTTGGTGAGCATGCCACCCAGCCAGCGCTGGTTCACGTAGGGCATCCCCGCCCGCTCCGCTTCCATGCGGATGATGTCCTGGGCCTGCTTCTTGGTGCCCACGAAGAGAATGGTGCCTCCCCGCATGGCCAGGTCCTCGAGGAAGCGGAAGGTGCGCTCCAGCTCCACCATGGTCTTTTGCAGGTCGATGATGTGGATGCCGTTGCGCTCCGCATAGATATAGCGGCTGAACTTGGGGTTCCAACGCTTGCGCTCGTGGCCGAAGTGAACCCCTGCCTCCAGAAGTTCCTTGATGCTGATGTTTACAGGCATATTCCTCCCATTCGGGGAAGGTTGGGCTTGGCGTTTCCTGTGCGCCGTCCTCTTTCCCGCAGGACCTTCCCCTGCCTACGGGCTGGCCCGGCACACCTCTCCGATTATAGATGGAGGAGGGCCTTTGCGTAACCCCCCCTTTTGGGCTATACTCCCCTAGGCTTGGGGCGGTAGCTCAGAGGGAGAGCACCCGCCTTGCAAGCGGGAGGTCAGGGGTTCGAATCCCCTCCGCTCCACCACGATGAGAAAGGCAAATCCCCGGGGTTGCCAAAGCCCCGGGGAATGCCTTTTGACACCTACACGACACCTAATAGCCAGTTGTTAGGTGGTAAATCAAATAACCCACGGCTCCCCCTAAAAGGGCGGCCATGAGCCCTGCCCACCAAGGATGCTTGCGCGCCCAGACCAAAAACTGCCCTGAGATGGTGAGCCCCGTGCGCCGTACTGCCCAAAGCTCCACCACTCCAAGCCAGACCACCAGCCCAACCCAAAAGAGAAGCCACCACCATAAGCCGGCCAGGGCAAAAGCGACAGCCAGTGTCGCGAGCATGAGTAAAATGCCCCAGGGCAGTTCTTTAACCCTCATACTTTCAGCTCCGTGTAGAGGTTGGCGCGGTTGATGATCGCACAGGCATAGTTCGGGTTCCTCTTACCCTGACGGAAGGCGGTAGGCCCTACGTTGTAGGCCTGGAGGAGCTCGTACCACGATGCTCCAGGGAACTGCCCCCTAAGCCACTCCAGATACGCCAAGCCCGCCCCTACCGCGTACCAGATGCGCCCGGTCATGTCCATACCGAGGAGTTTCTGCGGGTCCTGGTTCACCTGGCAGAACGCTGCGGGCTTCACCTGCAGGGGGCCGATCTCGGTCCCCGCCGCGGCGGTGCACCGCCCCTTGGCCAAGGCCGCACGGATGCGGTCGGTTTCCAGGTACAGGCCGAAGCCGCTTTCCTGCCAGGCGAGCGCGGTGGCGATGTCTGGCGGTATGCCGTAGTTGGTGGAAGTGGCCAGGACCGAGGCCAGGACCATGGTGCAGGGGGTTCCCGCGGAGGGAATGCATGTCCCCAGGTTGGGCCGCACCTCACGAATGCGCTCGTGGATGCGGTAGATGAGCTCCTGGTAGCTCTTGGACAAGCCACTCCCGGGCTGGTACTGGCACGTGGTTGGGGTAAGGGAGGGGTTGGGCGCAGGCTGGGAAGCGGGGCGAGGCCGAACGAGAAGCCAGGCGGCCACCGCCCCCAACGCTAGCACGCCCCAGTTAGCCCCTCCGGTGCGCAACGTCCTCCACCCCCCTGGCCGTGCGCCGAATCCGCTTCATGCCGCGGTTCAGGGTCAACATGCCTCCTGCGTGGTACCAGACGAAGGCCTGCAGGTCCCAGTAACGTGCAATCCCACCCCTAGCCTCCGCTCCCGGCACATGGCGCCCATCATGGCGGGCCAGGGGGAAAATGCCCGCGTCCACGGCCGGCACGGGTTGAGCCGGGGGAAAGACCAAAGGTTTAGTGGACCACCCGCCAGGCACCATCACGGCCCCCAGGTGAGTGTCCATTCGCCGATGGTGAGCTTGTAGAGGTTGGTTTTAGTGAACTCCTGGCCGCTGTCAAAGTTTATGCCAATGTAGTACCGCTGCCAGTAATTAGGATTCCTTATCCCAAGAGCTATACTTCTTATCGTTTCATTCGCTTGTGTTGTACCGAATGTCAGGGCATTAGTTAGACGCTGGCGCGACCCTGGCACATAGCTTTGGTATGAAATGGCGACATAACGGTTTGGGTCACTATCAACATATGTCGGCGTACCCGAGTATAGAGCATTTACTTGGAAGTTGCCAGCAAACAAATGGACATACTGACCACTTGACACAAACTTCACCGTCGTTGAACCCGCAACCAACGCATCCACTAACAACAGGTCGGTCATATTGGTGGTACCAATAGACCCAGTGCCACCGCCGTTCACATAGAAAGTTCCTGTTCTCACGCCAATGCCATCTATGTTTATTGAAGCCGGAGCGGTAAGGGGGGAGATGGTAATCCTTATGGTATAGATGAGCCGCAACCTCTGGTCGCTATCTGGAGTAATCACAATAGGGGTTCCATTCCCATCCCTAAACAGTTCACGGCTCATTAGGTTTTCGCCCGAAGTGCCGGATGGGCTGAACCCCCACTCTGTTAGGTTCATGTTCCCGACTTGGGTTTCTGTGAACTCACGCGCCACATTAATGTCGTACACCCCATCAGCCGGCCTTGTTATTGTGCGGGTATTACTTGAACCATTCTGGTCCAGTTGTGTTCTGGCGATTTCATTCGCCAAGCCTGTTTGCGTGGGAGATGGTGGTACAGAGCCCGTGCCGACGACAGCATACCTTGACAGAAATATAAAGCCGTGCTGTGCAATCAAAGTATCATAGGCATTGTCAAGCACGATGTTGTGCTGCTCCGCCTCCATGTCCACCACCCAGCGCTTGCGCCGCCCACGCCCTCCAGGGCCAAAGCTCAAATCCTCCACATAACGCCCAAGCTGCCAATGCATGTGCTGAGGCTGGAGCCGCACACCTGCTTGCGGTGGCGGCGGGAGAAGTGGGCGCACGCGCACTACCGGGATAACCTTGCCAGCGTTATCGGGCTTCCAGAGCTTGCTCATCTCATACCTCCTCATGCGGGTTCGTAGGCCCCTGTAGTGGGAGCGCTCAGGGTGGCCGTCCCTAGGACATCTGGGCTCGTGTAGCCCGGCCAAGTGGTAGTGTCCACGACAATAACCACAAGAGCGTAAGCGCCGGTAGTTGGGGCGGAAAGTTGCGCTTGCCCGAGGACATCCATACCAAGGTCATAAACTAGAACCACAGGCACATAGGCCCCTGTAGTGGGAGCGGCAAGTTGGGTTTGGCCCACGGCCTCCGTACCGAGGTCAAGGACGATGACGACGGGAATGTATGCCCCTGTTGCGGGAGCGCTCAGCGTGGCCGTGCCCAGTAGGTCCATGCCAAGGTCTTGTGTGATAACCACGGGAGTGTAGGCACCTTCGGAGGGCGGGACCAACGCAGCTTGCCCAATAGTGTCGTGCACGTACACCGGGTACAGCTCAGACCTTAGAGCGTAGCCGGTGGCGTCTAGAGCGCTAACCAGGCTCCCCAGGAGCTCTATCTGATAGGGCAAGGCGACCGCCTGGTCCAGGACCACAGGCTCAGCGAAGGTCTGCACTACGTGGGCGGTAGTGTAAAGGTGCCTTTGCACCCGCTGGAGCAGGGTGGTGCGGTCAGGGCTGAGGTGCCAGACCAGGACGTCCGAATCGGGAGGGAAGTAGCCCACCACAGCATCGTTCAGGACCACGGGGTCTACCCCTGGGAAGGGGCCCCGCATCACGTAGTTCTGGCTAACGGGGTCCCATTGGCGGATCCAGACTTCCCCTTGACGTTCGTAGACCACCACATGGCGCGCGGCCTGGTCAAAGGCCAGGCCCATGTGGGCGACTTCCTGCACGGGGTGGGGGAGGGGGGGCACCTCTACTTCTACCCACACGGCCACTTCGGGCCCACGGGGATCGTTAAGGGCCCACGGACCCTCCCCGGGCACCTGGGCCTGGAAGAGGCGGAAGCGGCGCTCCACCCGGTCCAGCACCGCCGCCCATGCGTAGCCAAACAGGGTGGTGTAGCTGCCATCCCCCGTATCCCCCATGGCCCGGGGCCCCGGGGCTAGGCGCACTTCCGGGGCGAAGGTTTTTCCCCGCTTGTAGGTCCTGGCCTTGGCCGTCATTGCAGGAGAAACTGCACCACCGCAGGACCTTCCCCAGCGTCCGAGACTTCCAGCACCTCCAGCGCAAAGGAAAGCTCCAGCGCCGCCGCGGGCAGAAGGATGTAGGGCCCCACCCGCTGGGGGCCGAAGGTAAACCAGAGCCGGGCCTTGGCGTCCCCGATGTTGACGATGTGCCCCCGGGTAGCGGGCTTGCCGAGAAGGCCCGTCACATCGATGCGGCGGGCTTCCCCTTCCACCTGCACCTGGGCGATGAGGGGCATGCGGGCCGGATCGTGGCCCTGCAGGTCCCGCCGGGGCCGGCCAAACTCGTACTCCAGGGTGCGCTGCACCGCGCCTAGCTGGTCCTTCAGGCAGGCCATATCCTCCCGCAGGGCGGCCAAGGCCTCTTGCAGGCGTCCGGGAAGGTTGGCCAAATCCTCCTGCTTCAAACCCAAGAGGTTGAGCATGCACCACCCCCTTTAGGTGGACTCTGGCTGGGCGCGCCCAGATTTTCAAGCGCGGGGCGCACCACAAAGGCCCCGATGAGGATCAGGGCCAAGAGGTAGATGGTGAGCAGCCCCAACCCCACCCCTAAACCTTGCTTGTAGGATTGCCAAAAGGTCTGCCCTTCCACCGGCTACTCCTTTTTCACGCCCATGGCGGCCCCGATGAGGGCCAGGATGAGGGCCAGACCCACCCAGACCAGGAGGGCTCCCACCACGAAGCCAGCGCCCAGCTGCACGCCATCCTGGAAGCTCATCTCCCACCTCCTGTCTTCTGCTCCATGCCCATGGCCCGGATACGGGCTAGGGCGGCCTCGATCTGCTTCTCTGCAATAGTTCGGCTAAGCCCGGGGGCCAGCTCTTGAAGGGTGCTAATGGCCTCTTCCAGCTTGCGGGCGGCCCGCTCCTGGGGCGGGAGATCGCTTTTGCGGTAGCGCTCCTCCACCGCTAACACGGCCTGCTCCGCCAACCGGGGAACCCTTTCCGCAAGCCAACGCTCGTAGTTGGACGCCAGCATGCGGATAAGCCCCGCCAGTACAGGCCCCACCACGGGGATGCTCCCCACCAGGCGCACCAGAAGGCCAGCCAGCAGGGCCACCGCACCCAGGGCCACCAGGGCTTGCACCGCCCACGCTCCCCAGAGGCTTGCGGGGGGAACTAGGTCCGTCCAGCTCATAGCGCACCCCCGAGGCTGGCTACCCCGCCCCGGCTAGCGCAATCGCAGGGCGTAGGGGCCACGGATCCGTCCTTGCAGGTGGCGATCACCTGGGGGCACATGGTGGTTTCGGAGTAGCCGGAAGAACGGTCCTCCCAGCGCACCGTGCCCCCGGAACTAGGGGCGTTGGATGGGGCAGGGGAGACCTCCTTTCCCTTCCGAGCCCACCACACTCCCAGCAGGGCTCCTCCCGCCATGGCCGCTGCTACCCAGAAGGCCTTCATCCCCACCTCCTACCAAACCAGCTGACCAGGTGCAGGGCGGGGCACGAACGCCGGGTTAAACCAGGAGCAAAGGCTGGGGGCCACCCGACACAGCGCGTCGTCACTCAGGCTGCCCAACCCCCAGCCGTAGGGGCTGGGCATGGTGTCCACTACCGCAGGCGGCGCGGCTTGATCACCAGCTTCGCCCGAGCCCGCACCACCCGGGCTAGCCGTGCCGCCCCCCTTGGCCAGGGAGTAGGCCAAGTATGCGGCCACCCCACCGCCAACGAGCATCAAGAGCAAGGTCTTGCCGTCCATTCAGGCCTCCTTTTCCTTCCTCAAGCGGACCCCCTGGCGGTAGGCCAGGGCCTCCGTGGCGTTGGCCAGGCGGTTGAGGAGGTGGGTCTGTTCCCGCTGGCCTTCCTCCATCCGGGCCAGGCGGGCCTTCATTTCGGCCACATCGACGAAGACCATCCGCAGGAATGCCGCAAAGGCCGCCACGGCCAGGCCGGAGTCCAGAAGGTCCTTCCACTCCATCAGCAGAACACCCCCTGAGCTTCCAGATCCGCAATCTGCTTGCGCAAGCGGGCTATTTGCGATCTGGCCCCGTCAGCTTCCTTCTGCATTTGGACATACTGCTGCCGCAAAACCTGGATCTGACGCAGGGCCTGAGCGATGTTGGCGTTCATCCTGCGCAAGTCGTCCCAGGTGTCGTCCCAGTTATCCCCAGGGCGAAGCTCGTGCTCCCGGGGAGCCAGTTCCCCCCCTAAGCGGACGTAGCTCGTGCACAGGGAGTACGCGGCGCTGTCGGTTTCCTGCCCGCTAACGGTGTACCAGTGGTTCCAATGGCAGATTGGAAAGCCGTTGCAGTGGTATTGGAACACTGGGTTTGCCGCGTAGATTCGGCACAGGGATTCGGCCTCCCGCTCGATGCGCCGCATCTGCGCTTCAGCGTTGGCAAGCAGGTCTTCCTGCTTTTTCAAATCGCTGCGGTATGCGGTCAACAGTTGGCAGTACGTGGCCCGGTTATCCTGCACCCCGGGATGGGTAGGCACCACCCCCGCGGCTGGCACTACCGGGGATGCCCCCATTTCCACTCGCCGCTCCTCCGCCTTGGGCCGCGAGCGCACCATGTACCCTACGCCCACAATGCCCAGCCCGACTCCCCCCGCAACGGCAGCTGCCGCTAAACCCTTCACCCTTTCACCCCCAGATAAATGCCCACGGCCACCAAACCTGCCCCCGCTGCCAGAAGAGCAATACCTTGGGCGGACTGCACCGCTTTGAAGTTGTAGTAGATGCGCGTTCGCTGGGTAGCTTGCTGCCAGTACACGGCATCGCGCGCCGCCCCCTGCTGGGCTTCCGCCATTCGTCCGAGTTCATGCCACTGAACGATGACCGCATCCACCAGGTTTCTAACGGACCGCTCGCGCGAGCGCGCGATTTCCTCGGCAGCTTCTGCTTGGCGGCTGACCCCCAAAAAGGAGAACACGCCGCCAACAACGCTGCCAAGGAAGCCGAGTACCGGGTCCATATCAGTCCTTCAGCAACACGGCCAGCAGGAGCACCGCCAGAACAGCTGCTAGCAAAGCCCAGACCCAGGGAGAGGTAGGTGCAACAGGCTGAACCTGGATGCTGGCTTGGCGGGCCTTCTCCCGTTCCGCCTCCAGGCGCAAGCGTTCTAGTTCCATTTGAGCCCGCTCCTGTTCCGTGAAAATGTACGGGTCCAGGATCGAGCCTATCTGGCGGGCCCCATAGAGCAGTTGAAGCCACAGGGGGTCATCGGGACCGGGAGCTGAGCCTGCGGAAAAGGGAGTGTAGCCCCCGGCGGGATTGAGGTACGTGTTGGCGATGCTGAACCCCCCCATCCCTCACCTCCTCACAGCCCACCGCGGGCTTCCAGCTCCGCCAAACGCTGCAAGCGCCCCTTGTCCAGCACCTCGATGCGCCGCCCCATGGCGGCAATCTGGATGTAGTGCCCGGCCCGCTCGTTCCAGACGATGGGCGTGTTCTGCGTGAAGACCTCCAGGACCAAGCGGGTTCCGGGCACCAGCTCCACCTGCTGGGGCCAGGCGATCATGGTCTCCAGGTTGTTCTGGTCAATGGCGTGAATGGTAGCGAAGGACTGGTTGAAGACGGTGGCGGCGCTGTCGTCCACCCCGCCCGCGTCCCGGGCCACCCGAAGGCGGAACTGGCCGTCCCCGTGGACGTAGTAGACCTCAATATCCTCCGCACCCGTGACTCCAGCAGGCTCCACAAAGGTGATCTGCCCTGTGGCGTAGTTAACGCTCACAACAGGGCACTGCTGCCATACCCCGCCCACCTTGGCCCACACGGCTACTTCGGGGTGGTAGACGCTGGGCAGGGTGGGCTTGGCCTGCGGGGTTTCCACTAACCCGCTCACCGTCACGGTGCGGTTCTGGGGCGAAGCCAGGTTCTGCCCCCCAAAGACCTTCAACCCCTTGATGTAAATGCGCAGGCGCCGCTCCTGGGCCAGAATGCGGAAGTGGGCGGTTTCCGGGGTGCGCATCTGGGCCACAGGGAAGTACTCGTTGGGCCGGTAGGCCAGGCCTGTGGCATCGAAATCCTCGTTGTCGATCCAGGCGAAGCCCCAGCCCCCCACCTGCACCGCCGCCGGGGGAGGCGGGGGAGGGACTGCGGGGGCCTGGGCCTCCACTCGGGGCATATCCCCGCGGAAGGCGTCCAGGCCCCGCCCGAAGGCCTGGCCCACGCCCTGACGGATCCGCTCAAGGAAGCTCATGGCACCTCCTCACAGGGTGGGGTTGGAGTTGTCCACGCCCACCGGGAGCTCGATGCGGGTCCTAGGGTCGTTGAGGTTCACGGTCACGCCCAGGGGAGCCTCCACGTAGACCTCAAGCGTGTCCCCTTCCCGGAAGACCAAACCGTTAGGGGGCGTGGGGGCCCGCAGGGGGGATGCGGTCTGCAGGATGTTCTGGTAGAACTTCGCATCCCTCAGCTGGGCCTCGGTGAGGTCGTAGTAGCCAGCGTACTGGGCCTTGATGAGGAACTCGGGGAAGTCAAAGCCCTTGGTGCGCTTGGCGAAGAAGACATCCGTGGTGTGGGGAAGCTGGTTGCCTGCGGTGTCGTAAAGCTTGAGGATAATGGGCACGGGATTGGGCACCACCCAGGCCGCCCCCGCGGGCACCACGAACTCGCCCACCTTCACCCGCTGCGTGCCGCTGTAGGTCTGGAACTCGGGGCCGGACCGCAGGATGGTCACGGGCCGCGCCCCAGGCCGAAGTGCCTTGATCCGGTTGAACGCCTCTTGCATCCTTACCTCCTCATTCGATGTTCAAAATCACCATGACAACATTGGCGAACGACGCCGCCGCCACGCCTAAGCCGATGTAGTCCACCATCGGGTCTTGGGTCAGCTTGTTGTTGATGAGCAAAGAGCCCAGGATCACCCCGCCGAGGTTCAGCAGGATGCGGTTGGTGTAGGCGTTGCTGACCTCTTTGGTGGTATCGGGTTTGCCGTCAGGGCCTACCTGGTAGTAGTGGATGCGCCCATCCGGCCCCTTGGCCGCCCACCCGAAGAGGTCCCTGCGGGAGGTGTAAAGGCTTTTCCTAATCAGGTAGGCCCCCAGCACCCCCAGGCTCACCGAGACCACGATGGGGTTCTGCACGACCTCCAACGGGTTGGAGGTCTGGGCCAGCTTGCGCATATCCTGCGCCGCGATTGCCGCCGTATCCGCCATTCGCCCTCCTTACGAGGGCCATGGTGGGCGGGATGGAATAGCGTGGAAAAGCGCGTGGCGGTGCGCTCAGCGGGAGGCGCGGGGCGGAGATGCAGAGCGCACAAAGGTGCGAGGCGGAGGTGCGCCGCGCACCTCCGCCTCGGAGAAAAGGGCTCTAGGACGCTAAGGGAACATACACCCGCCGCCTGGGGTCCCTCGGGTCCCGCAGGACCAGACCGGCCCGGTCCCGGTCCAGATCCTTCACCCCATACTCGGGAGGGAGGCCTCCTTCCGGGCGCTTGAGACTGGCCACCTGCTCCCCTAGCTCGCGGAACATCTCCGCCACCGCCTGCACCTCGTTGGGCTCAGATACCCGGAAGGTTACCAGGTGGGAAGCCTGGCGGCGTACCCCGGGGTCAATGCCCCCCACCGCTCCCCGCATCATCTGGGTTACGAAGATGACGTTATGCCCGGCTTCCCGTCCCCCCGTCAGGACCTCGAAGAGGCCCTTGGGCACCTGCCCCCGGGGGAAGAACTGGTGGGCCTCATCCACCACCAGGAGGACGTCCTTCAGGCGCATAATCTCCTGGCCCAGGGCGTCCAAAAAGGGCCGCGGATCGTAGCCCGTCACGTGAAAGTGCACCCGGGCGTGGCGCTTTAGCGCGGCCTGGGGGTCCCCCTCTTCCCCCACGCGGTAGCGCCCTTCGGCCAGCTCCCAGAACTCGGTTTTGCGGTTGACGATCACCAGGCGGCGGAAGCGGCCCTCCATGGCCCGCACGATCTCTCGAGCTAGAGTACTCTTCCCCGACCCCGACTTGCCGATGATGAGGATGCGGAAGGTCTGCCTACCGCCCATTTAAGCCTGATACGCCCGCCACAGCTCCCACCCGGCCCAAGCCGCCAGGGCAAAGGCCACCACCGCCTGGGCGGTTTCACACTTGGGGCAGCCCTTGCCTTCCCGCAGGTTCTTCACCCGGCCTAAGCCAAGGTAGAGCCCCCCGGCCAACACCGCCAGGGGGAAAGCATTAGCTTTGGCAAACTCAGTCACCGCTTTCGCCTCCTTTCCACAGGAACCTCAATGCCTCGCTCCTTCAAGACCTTAGCAATCGCCCTTTTTTCCAACGGATCCCCTCCCCTAACCTGGTAGCGCCCGATAAGGGTAGCCGTACTCTCCTTTCGAAAGCGTGAGGCCAGCTCCGCGATTTTCCGCCTATTGGCCGCCGCGGCTTTGCCTCCTTTGGCGGCATCGTAGCTCCTCTTGGCTTCCTCCATCCGGGCAGACCATTCCTTGGCCCGCTTTGCCCTCAGGTAATCTTCCGCCGCCAGGCGCTTCACCTCTCGTTCCCAGTCCCTGATCTGGCGCAGGGTTTGGTGATCCCCTTTTTCCCGGGCTTCACGGATAAGCTGGCGAGTTTTAGCATCGGGCACAAACCGCACCCGTACGCCAAAGGGTGTTTCTGTGATTGCCACCACCTCGCCGCCCTTGTGGACCCGTACACCCTGCGGTACGGGCTGAAGCTTTACCTTGGCGGGCCGCCCTGGGGGGCGAACGAAGCGCCCTTTGGCGTCTCGGTACACGACACGGCAAATCTGTTGGCGCCGTACCATAGCCATTACGCCCTCCACGCTGGCGGATCAAAGAGCCGTCCCGCCTGGGCCTGCTTGGCCAAGAAGGCCTCCGGATCCACGCAGTAGGTGAGGACCTTCTGCCGGGCCTCCTCTCCCCCGCGGGGGAAGAAGCCCCACAGGCCCTCGCTGGCCGGGGGTTGGCGGTGGAAGACGTCGAAGTGCAGATGGCAGAAGCCCCCCGTGGTCATCTTGCCCACGGTGCCGATGACCTCCCCCGCCTGCACCACCTGCCGGAGGCCCACCCTTATGTCTCGCAAGTGGCCGTACCGGGTCCACACCCCCGCATGCGGATGGCGCAGGACCACTACCCCGCCCCACACGGGCAGGCGGCCCGCGAAGACCACGTACCCATCGGTCATGGCGTGCACGGGCTGACCGCAGTCGGAATCACCTCCACCAGGGTGGTTCAGGTCTATGCCCGTATGCCAGTACCCTGGCGGCACCAACCAACTCCCATCCGGACGCCTCACCCCCTGGTAGTACTGGGGGTCCAGGAAGCGCACGTCGGGGCGTGGCTTCCTGGGGTTCATGGGCCAGTAGTACCGCCCCGAGCGGGGCACCTCAGGCTCCCCCACCATCCACCTCCCCAGCCCCGCCAGGCCCAGCAGGCCCAGCGCGGCTAGCACGAACTTCCATAGCTGCACGCACACCTCCGTAAGCCGCCGCGGCCAGCACCACCCCGCCCAGGGCTACCCGCACCCAGGGGGGCAGGTTTTCCGCCCGGCCCATGCCCGGGAAGCGGTTCCGGCCAATCCCGTACGCAGCGAGGGCCTCCCCCACCTTGAGCATGTCCAGCACCTGGGCCGGGGGAAGGAAGGTCGTGGCCTGAAAGGCACCTTTGAAGGCCTCCACCTCCTCGGGGGACTGGAGCCTGAGCCCCAGCATGAGGAGCATGGCCGTACCGTTGGCCAGCTCCTCCCCCGTAAAGGGGATGACGGGCTCCACCACCGGGGCCGGGGGGAGGTCCTCGAAGCCGGGCTCCCCGGGAACCTCCGTGTCGTCCAAGGGCCGAAAGTTCGGCTCACTCCCAGAGTCTGGGGCCGAGGCTGCCCCCGGGGTTGCCGGCCCCTGAGGCATGCCCTGCTCCGGCGTGGGTTCCGCTACCGCTTCCACTCCCTCCTCCCTTCATGCCCAAGGCCACCCCCAGGAGCACCGCCATCCCGGCCCCCAGGGCCGCCAGGAACCCTAGGGGGGTTTTCTTGGCGGGGGGTGTGGCCGCCTGGGGTGAGGTTGCGTCCTGGACGGGTTTATCCCCCTCCTGCGGGTTCCCGAAGGCCTCCCTGGATCCCGCGGATACCCCCCCTCCCACCACGGGCTGGGACTCCACGGCCTCCTCCAGGACGGGGTCCAAAGGGCTTTCCAAGGGGATGGCCCGCACCGCCTGGGGTGGGGACGCTTCTGAGCCTTCCAAAACGGCCTTTTCTCCCAAAAGCTCCTCCGGCAAGCGGAGCTTCAGCATGGCCTACCTCCGAGAGCGTTTAGCCTTCTTCTTCCTGCTCTTCTTCCGCTTAGGCATACCTTCTCCTCCTCCTTCCGCCGCCCACCAAGGCCAAGGCCACCACGCCCAAGGCGGCCAGGCCCATGGCGCCAGCGCCTATCCCCGCCCCCGCCACGGCGATGCCCCTAGCAGGGGCGGGCACCAGCTCCACCGCCTCCTTCAGCTCGGAGACGATCCGCCACACCAGGTAGAGGACCGCCGCCACCGCCGCCGCGGTGAGCACCAGGGGAAGTACCGCGGGGTACACGTATTCCCCCGTGTCCCCATACCAGACCATCGGCTGGGGGCACCAAGTGGATCCGCATCCCCCTCCCCCGTAGGCCGGGGGTGTGGAGGCGTTTTGGGTGGAGGCCTCTACCTTCAGGCGGATGACCAGGTCAGCTCCCCGCTTGCCCCAGTCCAGCACCCGCACTCCAGGGCCATACCGCTGCTGGAGGGCGTTCTCCAGGCCTGAACGGGTCACGCGGGAGATATCCCCGCCCTTGTGGGCCAGGACCAGCTCGTAAAGCTTCCCCGGCTTCAAGGGGGTGTCCTTGCCCACGGGCACCCGTTGGTACTCGGCCATGTCCCCATCCTGGACGGGCGAAAGGGCCGTAAAAAGCCCGCCCCGAAGGTGCGGGGCGGAGAAGCGTATGGGAGGTGCGTGCCGGAGATGCGTTTCGGAGATTACCGCTTCTGCACGAGCCTGCGGATGATTTCCACCAGGGCCACCAACTTGCCCACCGTGCCCTGGCCTACGCCGGGAAGGGCCTCCAAGTCCCTCACGTCCCAGTTGTGGATGTTGCGGATGTCTCCGTTTAGGGCCTCCGCAATGGCTTCCGCCGCCCGTTGGTTGCCCAGCAGGGAGTAGAGGAGTTCGGCCAAGGACATGCTTTCAGGGCGGATGGGATCGCGCTTGCGGCTAGCCAGCTCCACCAGACGCTTTGAGGGGCGGCCTTTTTTGAGTACCATCACCCGCATCATAGCACGCTTCTAGGTGTCAAGGCACTTCTACCCACGGGCAGGCATCTAGTGCGATTTGCACCTCCGAAAGGGCGGGCCGCGGCAACACCAAGCGGCACTCGGTGCCGGTGCAGACGTCGTTTATACGGGCTAGGTACTGCCCGGAGGGCCACCGCGCACGTAGCGCTTCAGCCTCCCCCTCGTACGCAAACCGCACCTCTTCGCCCCCGCGCGTCAGCCACGTGATTCGTGCGCGGCAGAGGTCCGGGACGACCTGGGGTGCGCTTTGCTCTTCCGAAGCGGCGATTTGCGTCCCCGGGCTCACTCCGCCGCTCTGCACCTCCGTGGCGGAGGGCCGGGGCGCATCTTCGGGGCGCATCTGGGCCAGGAAGTAAAGCCCAATGGCGGCCAGGATGACCAGGCTAAGGGCGGTGTTTCGGGTCATGGTACCTCCGACATGCGGCGCATTTCCTCTTCCGTTCGGGTGCGGTCCTGGGCCACAAGTTGCCTCAGGTACTCGCTGATGGTCAAGCCCCTTCTGGCCGCCTCACGGCGGATGAAGGCGGCTTCGGAGGGGTGTAGGCTGAGGCCAAGCATAACCCGTCTTTCTTCAGGGGGCTTAAGCCGCTTGCCCATCTTCGCTCCCTCCCTCCCATACGGCGGGGTCCAGCCTGCACCGGGCCACCAGGTAGCTCCTCCGGCCTAGGAAGCCGGGGCGCATCTGCTTGCCCTTGGCGTGGTAGGGCTCCCCTTGGATCACCAGGCCCATGGCCTGGGCCAGGGCCACCACCTCCCTGGGGTCCTCCTTGCCCCCAGGACGGCGGATGGCCAAGAAAATGCCCCCCTGCCCCGCCCGCACGAACACCTGCACCCCGTCCGCCGGGCTCGTGGGCAGGGCCATGCGCACCACTTTCCCCGGCTCCATTAGAGCCTCCTGCACCATAGCCCGCAGGATGTCCGAGACCGCCCGCAGGTTCACCCGATCCAGCCTCATGCCACCACCCCCACCTTGAAGGCCCGGAAGGGATTGACCAGGTCCCAGTACCCTTCCCGCCGGAGAAGGCCTTGGGCGTAGGCTCCTGGGCTACGGGCGAAGCCGTCTTCCTTGGCCTCCTGGGCCATGTAGACCACCCGGGCCAGGACCCTGAGGGCCCCTTCACCCCCGCCGAAGAGAACCGCCTTCAGGGCCGCCCAGACCACCCGGAGCCAGAAGCGCCAGCTTTTGGCGTCCCCCAGGGCGGCGCTAATGGCCGTGGCCACGTCCTGCGCCCACCGCCGCCTGCCCTCGCGGCCCTTGGGGATGCTGGCCGCCCGAAGGAGGGCCCGCAGGTTCCGGGCAGTGTCGGGATATAAGGAAAGTAACGGGTTTTGCTTTTGAACCAGGGTGGCTAACGGCGCACCTACTACCCCTTGGAGGGTTATTCCCTGTCCTAGAAGAAGACCCTCTTTATATCCCGACATTGAGTCCGGGGCACTCAGGACCCTTGCGGTTCTGCCCTTGGCCCTGTCCCCCTTCAGGTCCCTCCAGGGGAACCGCAAATAGGGGGCCAGGACCTTCAGGCCCCTATCGCGGAAGACGGGCCGCACCCGGACCCGCCAGAGGGTGCCCCCTCGGACCGCGTGGGCCTTCTCGAGGGCCTCCCCGTCCGTGTACCAGGTTTCCCAAGCGATCCACATGCGGGCCGCTTGGCGGTAGCGCTCGTACCGGGGGTCGTGGAGCCAGCGCTCCACCGTGCGCTCGGACACCCCCAGCATGGCCGCCAGCTCCCATTGGGCTAGGAAGACGTGGGCCTCCCGGCTGGGGTCCTGGCGGGCCCCGAGGCGGATGGCGTGGGCCACCAGGAGGCGGACCATGGGGGCCAGGGGGCCCAAGCGTTCCCAGTGGCCCCAGCGGTTTAACTGTGCCTCAGCCTTGGCCAGGAGGTCCTGCCACTCAAAGCGGCGCACCTCCTTCCAGTCGGTTTCCGCCCGGGTGGGCCTGGAAGGCCCCTCTGAGGCCGGGGCAGGGGAGGGGGGGCTACTTGGGTACCCCTCCTCCTCTTGGAGGGCCTTATCGGCGGTTTTAGGGCCGCTATCCTCCGTGGAAGCATTGGGGGCGGCCTCCTTAGCCTCCCTCTCCTTGGCCTCCCGCTCCCGCTTGGCCCGCCAAGCGGCCAGGACCGCCTCGGCGAAGCGGGGGTTTTTGGTGGCCAGGGTCTCCACCTGAGCCCGGAGGTCATCCGGCAGGTCGGGAGGGAGGATCATGAGGACACCTCCTGCCCAATGCCCAGAAGGGCCTCCAGGGCCTCCCGCTCCGTGCGGCCCCGGGCCGTCCAAATGGTACGGTGTTCCCGGTGAATGCCGTGGGCGATCCATCCAGGGCCGTCAGGGTCCTGGTACACCTGCAGGTTGGCGAACCGCAACCGGGCAATCTCCTTTAGCGCCTTGAGCTTTTGGCGCTTCATGCCCCCACCTCCCCCACCAAATCCCGCAGGGCATCCTCCCGGGTGTCCCCGAAGCCGTAGGCCACCCCGTGGCCCTCGTAAAAGGCCACGGCGATCCAGCTCACTTCCCCATCCCTGGGGCCGATATCGGGGTAGATGCGAACCTCGTACCCGAGGGCCTCCAAGCGGGCCAGGGCCTCTTTCTCCTTGCCTTTGGCCGTAGACCGCACCCGCACGTGCTGGATGCCTGCTTGGCGCTCCAGGTCCTCAATGGTGTTCACCAGCCGGTAGACGTCCCGCACCTGCGCCACGCCCTGCTCCCCAAAACGTCCTTCCTCGCATAGGTCGAAAAGGGTAGAAACCGCCTTCACCCCATCCACGTGGACCACACCCTGCACGCCCATGCGCCTCAGGGCCAGTTGCAAAGCTTTTTCGTAGCGAGCAGTTGGCATCATTCTTCCACCCGCACTCGATGGTCTATAACCACACGGCGAGAGCCGCACCAGGGGCACTCGCTCTGGTACCTCTCAGCGTCCCAGGCCCGGCCGCAGGTCAAGCACTCCTTCACCGTGGCCGTACCCCCCTCGTGCACCAACTCGTCCCAAACGTTGAGCTCAACCAGCCTTCCGCACACCGCACATACGCGTTCCTTCACCTCGCACCTCCCGCTCGCTTCTCCGGACCTTCCTTCACCAACCGCTTCAAGTCCTTGCTGTCCCTCCACTCCACCACCTGCACCCGGCGCACCTCTGCGTCGGAGCGCATGCGCTCAAGCCACTCCTCCACCCACTCCTCCCGGGTGGCCACCGTGCCCTTGCGGTTCAGGACCACGTGGGGCAAATGCCGAGGATCGGTAGGCACCGCCTTCGTGGCGTCCCGCAGGATGTGGATGGGGATGCCGTAGCGCTCGGACACCTCCTTGAGCCGCAAAAGCCGCATGGCTACCACCCCTCCGGCACGCGGGCGAACATGAGGGCCAGGCCCAGGATGAGGCCCAAAAGGAGGCCTCCAAGTAGGTCCAGCCCCCAGCGCCAAAGCCAGGTGTCTTTTGGAGGCCAAGCCTGGTCTTCCCGGTTCACCTTCCACCTCCCACCGCCACCACCACCGCCAGGGCCACGGCCAGGAGCCCAGCCCCCAGGGCCATGAGGACCACCAGGAAGGGGCCGGGTTCCCCGTAGCGGGTCCGGACGTAATGGGCCAGCAAGGCGTAAAGGAAAATGGCCGCCAAAAGGTAGGCGGCTAGCAACTCAACCACGGTGCACCTCCTGGAGCGTGACGACAAAGAGCCGCACCGCGGACGAGAGACCGAAGAGCGCTTCAGGCTTAGGCATTGGGGGCCTCCGAGTTATTGACTACAGGTAGTAGTTCAGATGGGCATACGTTTAGTGCGCGGGCAATAGCCATAAGACTAGCTATACTCGGACGCTTTCGCCCCTCTTCTATCTGCCAAATCATCCCCTGAGTTAGTCCCGCTCTTTTTGCTAGTTCATGTTGGGACAAACCCGCTCTTTCCCTAAGTTCACGCACCTTCTTACCCAACTCGGTCATCGCTACCAATGGTAGCCGTTAGCTCAAGGTTTCGTCAATACCCCCGGTAGTCAATGGGCTTGTATTCTAGGCGTGGGCAGAAACCTTTTGTGGCGGCCATGATTGCGATCCGAGACCCGGCTGAGATCATCAAAGAGCGCCTCAAGCAAAGGGGCTTATCTCAAGCTTCTTTTTCAAAAAAGGTGGGCAAGAGCCCAGGGTGGGCTAGTGCTCGCTTCTTCCCAAACATTGAGCACATGGTCCGCTACCTTGCTTATGCTGAACCAAGCACGCTCAAGCGGATATTGTCTGTACTGGATTGGACCCCCGAAGAGTTCGCCCAGGCCACGGGCCTCGAGGTGCCCTTGGTCTACCGCCCCTCGGGGGAACCGCGAGAAGACGTGGTCTGGCTTCCTGTGGTAGCCTCGGGGACCGCGGGCCGCCCTTGGCCTGAGGCCGGGGTCCTGCCCGTGCCCAAGGAGTTTGTCCGCCCGGGCTCCATCCTCATCCGCGTAGAAGGGGACAGCATGGACACCGGGGACGATGATGGGCTCAGGGACGGGGACCTGGTCCTCGTGGACCAAAACCTCCGGGATCTCCGCCCCGGTAAGGTCTTCGCCCTGGAAATCCTGGGGGACGGCATCACCATCAAGCGGGCCAGGAAGACCAAGAGGGGCTGGGTCTTCGTTTCCGACAACCCCGCAGGCCCCGTCCTGGAACCCGACGAAGTGAATGTGCTGGGGGAGGTTTACCGCAAGATCAGCATCCGGGAGGTGAAGTGAGGTGCGCTTCTTAAGCCCCCTTCTTGTTTTAGCGATCGTTCTTTCTGCTTGTAGCTCGCCCCCCGCTTTAAACGCTACGGGCACGTGGAAGGACTTAACCGCCAAAATAAGGCCTGTCAATCGCTTGGACTGCCCCAATGACCCCATGAACACCCTGGAGATGACCTTCGTCCTTTCTCAAAGCGGTCAAAACATCCAGGGCACAGTGCGCTTCTCCCAGGCTGGGGTTGGGGGTGCCGGTTACGGAGACGTCTCCGCCCAGATCAAGGCTGATGGCAGCGTAAACGGCAACCTGGTTTTCTACTCCCAAAGCGGCTCCCCACTTCCGTTTGCCTTTGAGGGTAGGCTCTACACCACCGCTTTTACCGGCCAAACCATCTCACCCCTAACAAGCATGTGCCCCTCTACCGACCAGATGGTCAACGCCTACCTGCAATGGGATGCGCAGAAGCAGTGAGGAGGCCTCCATGCCTGATCCCAACCTTGACCAACCCCAGCCCCCGGTTCAACGCCAGGCAGACCTGTACCGCATAGCCCCCATCTTCGTTACCAGCCTTGCCGTGAACGTCTATGAGGGGCAAGTGGCCGTCATCACCTTCTTCTCGGGGATCCCCACAGACATCGCAACCGGGCTGATCTCTGAAGTGGGGATGGGCTCCTTTGCCCTAACCAAAACGCAGGCCCGGCTTTTAGGGGAAACCCTCTTGCGGTTTGCGGGGGAGGAAGGCAATGAGGGCTAAAATGCTTGCCAGATTCGAACCCGAGCGACAAAGCCTTTTGACCAAAAGCTTCCGGGGTGAACTTCTGCTCAAACCTAAAGAGGCCAGGGCGAAGATCCTCACCAACGTACCCGTAGAAGTGAGGTACCCTTTAGAGATGATTAGCCTGGCCCCTAATCCGGAGGCTGCTCTCCAGGAAGGCATCAAGCTCACCCAACGCCTTCTTCGGGATCGGCTTTATGGCAGGGGCAAGGTTTTGGGTTGGCGGAAGAGCCTTGAAGGGGGGGACTACGCTATCTACGTAGAAGTGCCGCTCGACGTTTATCAAAATATTGACCTCACCTTAGAAATCGGAGCGGAGGTTCTTGCCCTGAGCGATCGGCTGGGCATCCCCTTCTTTGTCTATTTCGTACCCCCAAAGGATGTCGTCTAAGCGCGTGACTCCCCCGGAGCCCGGTTTCTTGCAGCACCGGGAGCAAGCTCTTCACAACGAAGCCCTTCTCAATGGATCATCTTTGCCTTCGGACTGGGAAGTGACGGTGCGCTTTTACGCTACCGCTCATTGGGTTAGGGCCTACCTGAAGAAGCACCTCAAAGTTTCTTCCATCTCAAGCCACGAAGAGGCCGATCGTCTGCTAGAACGAGCCAAGGTGCAAAGGGAACTACGCCAGCTTTTCAAGGAGCTTCGCTGGGCTAGCGAAGATGCTCGGTATTATTGCGTGCATCCCTCTTCGGCCCAGCTTTACCGCTGCCGACAAGCCCACAACCGCCTTAGGGGCTTCTTTGAACCAAAGATCACGCCATGAACCGCCGGGGTAGGGGAGAGGGCTCCATCTTCCGCCGCAAGGACGGGCGCTGGGCGGGCTTTGTCACCCTGGGCCGCCGCCCCGATGGCCGTCAGGTCAAACGGTGGGTCTATGGACGCACCCGCCAGGAGGTGGCGGAAAAGCTGGCCCGCCTTCTCCCCCAGGCCTGGACAGGCACCATCCCGGACGCGGGCAAGCTGAAGCTGGGGGACTGGCTTCTCCACTGGATCGAGGAGCGCACTACCCGCAAGGGCCTCCGGCCCACCACCGTGCGCAACTACCGGGTCTACTTGGGCCACCTGGACCCCATCCTCCACACCCCTCTTTCTCGCCTCACCGCCCTGCAGCTTCGCGCCCTCTTCCAAGGCATGGCCCATCTTTCCCCTTCCCACCGACGCCACATTTACCAGTTCCTAAGGGCGGCTCTACGGGATGCGGTGCGGGCCGATCTCATCCCCTCTAACCCCATGGACGCCGTGGATCCTCCCGAAGGCGGTCCCGTACGCCCCGCCAGAGCGTGGAGCCCCGAGGAAGTGGCCCGCTTCCTGGAGGCCTCCAGGGATCACCGCCTCTTCCCCCTCTTTGCCCTCATGCTGGCCACCGGCCTGCGGATCGGGGAGGCCCTGGCCCTCCGCTGGGAAGACTGGGAAGGGGAACGCCTCTGGGTACGCCACACCCTCCGCCGGGATGGGACGCTGGGGCCTCCCAAGACGGCGAACTCCCACGGCTATCTCTACCTTGATGCCGATACTCAGGCCCTCCTGGCCGAATGGCAGGCCCGCCTCGAAGAGGAGAAGGCCCAGGCTGGGGATGATTGGGAGGAACACGGCCTCATCTTCCCCTCCCGCCGGGGGACGCCCCTCCAGTACCGCAACGTGATGCGCACCTTCCAGGAACTTCAGGCCAAAGCAGGGGTGAGCCCCCTCAACCTTCACGGCCTGCGGCATACCTACACCTCCCTGGCCCTCCGGGCTGGCCTCCCGCCCAAGGTGGTGGCCGCCCGTTTGCGGCATAAAGACGTGAAGCTCACCCTCCAGGTCTACCAGCAGCTTATGGACGAAGACCTCAAAGAAGCAGCCCTTCCCCTTGACACCTTGCTACACCTTCAGAACCGCAACAAACGGGATCGATCCGCCTCCAAAGCTGGGCGAAAAAAGGCCCTCCAGTAAGGGAAATCGGCCACGCTTGCTTTAGTTTGCCTCACGACCTTTTAGTGCTTGCAAGCGGGAGGTCAGGGGTTCGAATCCCCTCCGCTCCACCAAGTCCAGGAGGCAAAGCTTTACCCCCCGGCAGCATGGCCGGGGGTTGGTTTTTACCGCCCCTCGAGGGCGGGTTGGTGTTGGGCTTGTATCCCCGCGACAAAGGCCTCGTGGAGCCTTTTTCCGAGTCGATGCAGGCTCACCGGCTCACCTTCCTGGCGGAGGAGGCCAGGAGGAGAGGGTAGGTGGTTCAAGCAGACGATCCCCTGCCCTAAAGGGCAGGGGATCTTTGGCGGAGAGGGCGGGATTCGAACCCGCGAGGCAGGTTTAAGCCCGCCTACACGATTTCCAGTCGTGTCCCTTCAGCCACTCGGGCACCTCTCCAAGTGCCAAGCTTGAGTTTAACAAGGCCCGTTTTTATCGTCAAGTAAGCTGAAGGTGTGCGGGTGGTGGTGGCCCACGAGAACCTGGACTTTGACGCCCTGGGCTCCATGGTCCTGGCAGGCAGGCTCTTTCCGGGAAGCGTTCTGGCCTTGATTGGGGGCCTCGAGGGGCCCTTGAAAGAGATTGCCCCCCTTTTGGAGGATCGTCTGGATCTTGTCCCGGCTGCAGAGATTCCTGTGGAAAAGGTGACCGAGGTGGTCCTGGTGGACAACGCCCGCCCCGAGCGCATCGGCCCCTTCAAGGCCCTGGTGGGCCGGGTGCCCTTTCAGGTCTATGACCACCACCCCCGGGCCCCGGGGGACGTGCCTGCGGTGGGGGGCAGGGTGGCCCAGGTGGGGGCCACGGTGAGCCTGCTGGTGCCCCTGGTGCGGGAACGGGGCCTGACGCTCACCCCCTTGGAGGCCACCTTGGCCTACGCGGGGCTTTGGGAGGACACCGGGGGCTTCAGCTTTCCCTCCACCACGCCTTTGGACCTCGAGGCCGCCCACTTTCTCGCCCAGCAGGGAGCGGAGATCCCCCGGGTGCGGGAGTGGGTGCGGCCTCAGCTGGGGGAGGAGGCCCGTGAGATTCTCAAAAGCCTTATCCGCACCGCCAAGGTGGTGGAACGGCAGGGGTTCCGGCTCCTCCTCGCCCGGGCTCAGGAGGAGGGCTATGTGCCGGCCTTGGCCCCCCTTGCCCATACCCTTTTGGACCTGCACGAGGCCGATGGCGTTCTCCTGGTCCTCCGGCTTGCCCGGGAGGTCCTCCTCATCGCCCGGAGCCGGGAACGGTTGGATGTGGGCCGCTGGCTTTCCCAGGTGGGAGGTGGAGGGCACCCGCGGGCGGCCTTTGCCCGGGTGCGG
Source organism: Thermus tengchongensis (assembly GCF_021462405.1). Classification (NCBI taxonomy): domain Bacteria; kingdom Thermotogati; phylum Deinococcota; class Deinococci; order Thermales; family Thermaceae; genus Thermus; species Thermus tengchongensis. Next base: position 347,136 of record NZ_JAKEDU010000002.1, read on the forward strand.
GGGGTGCGCAATGCGGTGCGGCGCCTTCTGGAAAGCCTACCCCAGTACCTGGAACCCGAGCCCACCCTAGCCGAGGTTATGTCCGCGCCTGTGGAAACCTTGCGCCCCACCACCGTGCGGGAAGCCCTGCGGATCCTGGAGGAGCGGGGGTACGGGGCCATGCCCGTGGTGGAGCCCCTGGAGGGGGGAAGGGTGCGGGTCTTGGGCCTGGCCCGGCGAAGGGACCTCAGGAAGGCGGAAAGGCTCGGCCTGGCGGAGCATCCCGTGGAGGGCTTTTTGGCCCGGGCCCTTGTCCTTCCCCCGGAGACCCCCCTTTCCCAGGTGGAGCCCCACTTGAAGGCGGGAGGGGGAAGGGTCCTGGTGGGGGAGAGGTTGGGGGAGGGGGTTAAGCTTCTTGGGATCTTTACCCGTACCGACCTCTACCGCAAGAAGCCCGCTTTGGAGAAGCCTCTGGGGGAGCGGATCCTGGAAGCCTTGCCCGAAGGGGCCAGGCGGGTGGTATTGGCCCTTAGGGAGGCCTTCCCGCAAGGGATCTACCTGGTGGGGGGGGCGGTGCGGGATGCCCTTTTGGACCGGTCGGGCCCCGACCTGGACCTGGTTCTGGAACCGGGGATCAGGGTGGGGGAGGTGGCCCATTTCCTAGTGGAGCGGTTTGGGGGAAGCTACGGCCTGCACTACGCCTTCGGCACCGCCCGGGTGCACGTGAGCTTTGGCCTTACCGTGGACCTGGCGGAAAGCCGCGAAGAGGTCTACCCCTACCCCGGGGCCCTGCCCCAGGTGCGTCCGGCCCCCATCGCCAAGGACCTGGAGAGGCGGGATTACACGGTGAACGCCATGGCCCTGTCCCTGGCGACTTTAGAGCTTTTAGATCCCTATGGGGGCCTCGAGGATCTAAGGAACCGCCTCCTCCGCCCCCTTCATCCCCTTTCCTTCGTAGAGGACCCGAGCCGCATCGTCCGGGGGGCGCGCCTGGCCGCCCGGTTGGCCTTTCGTTTTTCCGAGGAGGCCTTAAAGGCCTTGCCCCCAGCCCTTCTTCCCGAGGTGCTCAAGGGCGCCAGCAAGAGCCGCCTGCGCGACGAGCTCTTCTTGACCCTGGAGGAGGACACCTTCCTCGAGGCCCTTTCCCTTTTGGAGGAGCTTGGCGCTTTGGGTCCCCTCTACGGGCTAAAGCTTCCACCCAAGAACCCCTTTGTGCGGCTTAGGTGGGGGCCTCTGGAAGACGAGGGATTCCCCCCTGGGCGGGGGAGGGTGGAAGCCCGCCTCCTCCTTCTCCTCTACTTCCAGGAAAACCCCCTGGAAAAGGCCTCGGCCCTGGGGCTTCCCAAGCGGTTACAGGAGGCCTTGGCCCTGCTTCTCAAAGGCTCCTGGGAGGAGGCGGACAAGGAGGTCTTGGGAAAAGAACCCCTGCGGAGCGTTTTCCTAGCCCTCTTTCCCGAGAAGGAGGCCTGGCTTACGGAAAAGAGGCGGGTCCTCATGGGACGGGATCTCTTGCAGCTGGGCCTAAAGCCCGGTCCCAGGGTGGGGGAGATCCTGCGCCAGGTGGCCGAGGCGCGGGCCCGGGGGGAGGTAAGGACCTTCGAGGAGGAACTGGCCTTAGCCCGTAGACTGATAGGCGATGGGTCTTTTTCCGTACCTCAATGACCCCCCGGTCTTCCTGGTGGCCTTGGCCCTAAGCGTGTTCGGCTTAGTGATCCACAACCTCTTCCAGGCCTACCTGGCGGACCGTTATGGGGATACGGCTCCCCGCCGCTACGGTTTCCTCTCCTTGGACCTAAAGGCCCACCTTGAACCTTTAGGCCTGGTCTTTTTGCTCCTTTTGGGTTTCGGATGGCCGAGATCCGTACCCACGAACCTTCCGGGAAGGAAGGGGGCCATGGTGGCCCTCATGGGGCCTTTGGGGTTCTTTGTGGCCGCCTTCCTCTATGGCCTTCTCGCCCGCTTCCTGCCCTATCCCTTCGGCGAAGGGCTTTTGCTGGCCCAAAGGCTCATGCTCCTTCACGCCGCCATCTACCTTTTCCCCGTGCCTCCCTTGGATGGGGCCAAGGCCCTCTACGCGGTGGGCGGGTATGAGGCCCGGCGCTTTCTGGAGCAGCTTGCGGCCTACGGACCCCTGGGTTTCATCCTGATCTTTCTGGTTCTCTCCTATACCGGGGTTACCGGGGCGGTGGTCCAAGGGCTTGCGGGCTTCTTGGCCACGCTATACCGGGTCATCGGGTTATGATCGGCCTTTTGCAGCAGGATCCCCTAGCCTTTATCCTTACCTTCGCCGTTTTGGTGTTTAGCCTGGTCCTTCACGAGCTGGGCCACGCCTACGCCGCCTACCTCTTCGGGGACCCCACCGCCAAGCGGGCGGGCCGCCTCACCCTGAACCCCTTGAAGCACCTGGACCCTTTGGGCACGGTCCTCCTCCTCTTCGTGGGCTTCGGCTGGGCCAAACCGGTGCCCATCTACCCCCCGGCCTTCCGCCACTACCGCCTGGGGCTCTTCATGGTCTCCATCGCCGGGATCGCCATCAACCTGGTCCTGGCGGTGCTCTTTGCCCTCCTGGTTCGGGGGCTATTTGCCCTGGATCCCGTGGGAGTGGTCATGACCCTAAGGGGGGAGGGGCAGACTGGGCTTGGCCTGCTGGCCCTGGCGGCCTTTTTCGCCAGCTCCATCAACCTGGTCCTGGCGGTCTTCAACCTCCTGCCCATCCCGCCCCTGGACGGCTCCAAGATCCTGCAAAGCCTCCTGCCCCTTTCCTGGCAGCCCCTCCTTTGGCGTCTGGAGCAGTACGCCTGGCTTTCCTTTCTCCTGATCCTCACCGTGCTCCGGGGGCCCATCCAGGAGGTGTTGCGTTGGGCCAGGAGAGTCTTTTTCGGCTTTTTCTTCGGCTAGACTGGGGGTGTGCGCATCCTCAGCCTGGTCCTGGCGGTTCTCTCCTTCCTTTTGCTACTCCCTGCCCTCCTGCCTCTCCTTGGCTGGCTCAACTGGTTGGTTCTGCCCTTGAGCTTGCTGGCTGCGGGGTTCGGGATCCTTTCTGGGGAAGATCGGGCCTTTAAGCTCGGGCTTTTGGTCCTGGCGGTTTCTGCGTTGCGCCTCCTCTTAGGGGGGGGTTTCCTCTAGCCACTCCCTTAGAACCTTCAGGTTCCAGGTGTCTTCCTCCGGGCTCCTGGGGGTTTCCAGGATGAACACCCTACCCGCCAGCCGGGGGTCCAGGAGCACCCCCTTGAGGCCCTCCCCGATCTGGCCTTGGAGAAGGTGGGCGTGGTGGTCGATGCGGCTTCCCAGGCCGCCCACGGAGTCGTTGAGGTGGACCACGGGTACCCGCTCCAGGCCCACGGTGCGGTCCAGCTCGGTGAGGACGGCTTCCGGGGCCTCCTTCACGTCGTAGCCCGCGGCGTAGGCGTGGCAGGTGTCCAGGCAGACCCCTAAGGGGGTGTCCTGGATGAGCCAGGAGAGCTCCTCAAAGCGCGCCCCCACCTTCTCCCCGCCCCCGGCGGTGTTCTCCACCAAAAGCTGGGGCCTATCCCGCACCCCGGCCAGGCGCAGGGCCCTCAAGAGCCCTTCCTTCACCCGCTCGGGGCTTCCGGAGCCGGGGTGGACCACCACGTACTCCAGACCCAGGAGGCGGGCCTTTTCCAGGTCGTCCGCCAGGCTCATCACGCTCTTTTCCCAAAGCTCCCCTTCCGCCCCCAGGTTCACCAGGTAGGAGGCGTGGACCACCCCGGGAAGCTCCCCCGCCATCTCCCGAAGCGCCCGGAAGGCCTCCACCTCGGTGGAGGAGAGGGCGCGGGTTTTCCAGCTCCTCGGGCTTTTGGCGAAGATCTGGAAGGCGGAAAGGCCCAGGGCCTGGGCCTCCTCCACCGCCCCCGCCACCCCCTTCTTGCCGGCGATGGAGAGGTGGAAGCCGTAGCGCCTCATGGGAGCACCTCCAGCCGTACGGGGGTGGCGCTAAGGGCCCCGATGGCCTTGGCGGCGGCGTAGGAGAGGTCGATGATGTACCGGCCCCCAAAGGGCCCCCGGTCGTTGATGCGCACCACCACGCTCTGGCCGTTCTTGAGGTTCGTCACCCGCACCCGGGTGCCGAAGGGGAGGGAGGGGTGGGCGGCGGTGAGGGCGTGCATGTCGTAGGGCTCGCCGCTGGCGGTGCGGCGGCCGTGGAAGCCGGGGCCGTACCACACCGCTAGGCCCTCCTGGAACACCCTGCCCTTCTCCTGGGGCTCCTGGCGGGGTTCTTCAGGGGTTACCCGCAGGACCTGTCCTGGGCGGATGAGATCGGTTTGAAGCCCGTTCAGGCGCTTAAGCTCGGCCACGCTGAGGCCGTGGGCCTTGGCGATGCGGAAGAGGGTGTCCCCCTTTTGCACGGTGTAGGTCTGCGCCAAGGCGCTGGCGAGGAACAGGGTCAAGACGAGGGCGCGCACCTACACCTCCTGCCAGCCCCGGGGGAAGCGGGAGAGGAGCTCCATGCCGGTTTCCGTGATGAGGACCAGTTCCTCAATCCGCACCCCGCCCACCCCGGGCAGGTAGACCCCAGGCTCCACGGTGACCACCATGCCGGGCTCCAGGGTCTCCTCCGTGTAGGGGGAAAGCCCCGGCCCCTCGTGCACCGCAAGCCCCACCCCGTGCCCCAGGGAGTGGACGAAGTAGCGGTCCAGGTCAAAGCGCTTAAGCTCCTCCCGGGCCAGGGCGTCCATTTCCTTGGTGCTCTTCCCAGGGCCCAAAACTTCTAGGACCCGTTCTAAGGCGGCCAGGGTGGCCGCAAAGGCCCGCTTGAGTTCCCCATCCACCTTTCCCAAGGCTACGGTGCGGGTCATGTCGGAGTGGTAGCCCGCCACTCTGGCCCCCAGGTCCAGGGTGACGAGCTCCCCCGCCTTTAGGGGCTTCTCCGAGGCTCCGGCGTGGGGCAAGGCCCCCCGTTCCCCCGAGGCCACGATGGGGGGGAAGGCTACCCCCTCGGCCCCCCGCCGTCGCAGGAAGAACTCGATCTCCAAGGCCACTTCCCGCTCGGCCACCCCGGGCTTCAGGAGCCCTAAGGCGTGGGCCAGGGCCTCTTCGGCCAGGGCCTGGGCCTTCCGGATCTGGGCCACCTCCTCCGGGGCCTTCTTCAGGCGCAGACGCTCCACCACCCCCTTGGTGGGCACCCACTCCGCGGGGGCAAGCTCCCGCAGGCGTTCCAGGGCGGCGTAGGGGAGGTGCTCGGCCTCAAAGCCCACCCGGCCCCTTAGGCCCTTGAAGACCTCCTCCTTCTCCTCACGTCTCAGGACCTTGGCGGGGATGCGGCTTTCCCTTTCCGCCTCGGGGTAGCGGGGGTCGGTGAGGAGGAAGGCCTCCCCCTCCAGGAGGAGGACCTGGGCGTCCTCGGGGTGGGGAAAGCCGGAGAGGTAGCGGACGTTTTCTGGACGGGTGATGTAGAGGGCGTCTAGCCCCAGGGAGTCCAGCAGGGTCTTGGGGTCCAACACGGGGCCACTATACCACTCGCCTAGCCCTCCTCCAGGTTTACGCCCCGGTAGACCTCGTCCACCGCCAGCTCCAAGGAGGGGCAGGGGAGGGGGAGGCTTTCCCCCGGTCCCAGGCGGAGGTAGGTCCACTTGTTTCCCTCCCGCAGGTAGGCCTCGAGGCCCACCCGGCGGCTGTCCAGGAGGAGGTAGGCCCGCAAGGAGGGGAGCCTGAGGTAGTGCCATAGCTTCTTCCCCCGGTCCAGGTCCTCGGTGCTTTCCGAGCGGATGGGGCTTTGCTCCTCCAGTTGGAGGTAGGCCTCGAGGCTGAGGGCCTTTCCCGAGGGTTCGGCCATGCCCTTATCCTAGCTTCGCCACGCTAAAGCGCACCCGGCCTTCCTCGTCCTCCAGCAGGGTGGTGTGGCCGGGGAAGAGGCCTGGGGCAAACTCCAGGGCCAAGACCTCCTCGGCGATCCAGCCGCCGTGCCGCTTTAGGGCCTCCAGGTATGGCCCTTCCGCCTCGTAGCCCACCCGGATGCGGTCGGAGACCTTCAGGCCCATCTCCTTGCGGGTCTGCTGCAGGTGGCGGATGAGGTCCCGGGCCAGGCCCTCAAGCCTCAGCGCCTCCGTGACCCTGACCTCCAAGGCGGCCACGTACCCGTCCTTCTCCAGGGCCTGGTACCCCTCGGGGGCCTGGGCTTCCAAAAGCACTTCCTCGGGCGCGAGGACCAGGGTTTCCCCTTCCACCGTTAGCGCCACGGGCTCCCCCTTCAGGACCAACCTGGCCACCCTTTCGGCCTCCCTTTGCAGGGCCTCGCGGAGGGCAGGCACCCGCTTGCCGTACTTCTTCCCCAAAAGCTTCAGGTTGGGAAGGACGCGGTAGGAGAGGACCTCCTCTCCCGGCTCCAAAACCCGCACCTCCTTGACGTTGAGCTCCTCGGCGATCTCGGGGGCGAAGTGCCTTAAGCCCTCCCGCTCCAAGGCGCTGGGGGCGGTGAGGAGGAGAAGGGGGAGGGGGGTACGGGTCTTGACCCCGCTTCTGGCCCTGGCCGAGCGGGCCAGGTCTACCACCTTGAGCACGGCGCGCATCTTGGCCACCAGCTCCGCGTCCACCAGGCGGGGATCCACCTCCGGCCAGTCGGCGAGGTGCACGGAGAGGGGGGCCTCAGGGCGCACGGAGCGCACCAGGTTCTGCCAGAGCACCTCCGCCAGGAAGGGGGTGAAGGGGGCGGAGAGGGTGGCGACGAGGACCAGGGCCTCGTACAGGGTAGCGTAGGCGGCCTCCCGGTCCAAGGCGTCCTCGTTCTTCCAGTACCGCCTCCTTCCACGGCGTACGTACCACTGGGAAAGGTCCTCCACCACGAAGTCCCGCAGAGCGCGGGCGCTGGTGGTGGGGTCGTAGGCCTCGAGGGCCTCCGTCACCTTCTGGATTAGGTCCTGCATCCGGGCGAGAAGCCAGCGGTCCAGCTCGGGGCGCTTCTCCGGAGGGGGCGGGTTCCTCAGGTCCGGTCGGTCCAGGTTGGCGTAGGTGACGAAGAAGCTGTACACGTTCCAAAGGGTGAGGAAGTAATCCCGCACCGTCTCCCGCACCAGGTTGGGCCCAAAGCGGCGGTCCGCCTCCGGGGGCGCAGAGATGTAGATGTACCACCTGAGGGCGTCGGCCCCAAACTCCCGGATGATGTCCCAGGGGTCCACCACGTTCCCCTTGGACTTGCTCATCTTCTGGCCCTTTTCGTCCAGGATGAGGCCGTGGCAGATGACGTTCTTGAAGGCGATGGAGCCGAAGAGCATCACCCCCAGTTGGTGCAGGGAGTTGAACCAGCCCCGGGTCTGGTCGATGCCCTCGGCGATGAAGTCGGCGGGGAAGGCCTCCTTGAACTCCTCCTGGTTCTCAAAGGGGTAGTGCAAGGAGGCGAAGGGCATGGCCCCGGAGTCGTACCAGACGTCGATCACGTAGGGCACCCGCCGCATGGTGCCTCCGCAGGCGCAGCGGAGCTCCACCCGGTCCACATGGGGGCGGTGGGGGTCGAAGGGCTCGGGGAGGGGATGGGTGGCCCGCTCCCGGAGCTCGGCGATGCTCCCGATGGCCTCTTCTTTCCCGCAAGCGTCGCAGACCCAGATGGGCAAGGGGGTCCCCCAGTAGCGGTTGCGGCTTAGGGCCCAGTCCACCAGGTTCCTTAGCCACTCCCCGTAGCGCCCCTCCTTGATGTGGGGCGGGACCCAGTTGATCTCCTGGTTCTTCCGGATCAGCTCCTCTTTGAAGAGGGTGTTTTTGATGAACCAGGTTTCGGTGGCGTAGTACATGAGGGGGGTGGAGCACCGCCAGCAGTGGGGGTAGCTGTGGAGGTAGCTCTCCTCCTTGAAAAGGAGGCCTCGAGCCCGGAGGTCTTTCAGGATGGCCCGGTTGGCCTCGCGGAAAAAGAGGCCCTTAAAGGGCTCCACCAGGAGTTTGCCCTCCTCGTCCACCGTTTTCAGCACGGGAAGGCCGTAGCGGCGGCCCGTCTCCAGGTCCTCAGCCCCGAAGGCCGGAGCCTGGTGAACGATGCCCGTGCCGTCCTCCCGGCTCACGTACTCCGCCAGGACCACGAAGTAGCCCCGCTCCACCCCTTGGGGATAAGGAGGCTCGTAGGGGAGGCCCTCCAGCTCCTTGCCTGAGAAGGTCTTGAGGATGGGGGTTTCCTCGCCCAAGAGCTTTTTCCCCAGGCTTTCCTCCAGGATGAGGGCCTCTTCCTCCTCCTGGAAGGCGGCGTAGGTGAACTCCGGGTGTACCGCCGCCGCCACGTTTCCGGGCAGGGTCCAGGGGGTGGTGGTCCAGATGAGGAGGCTGGCCTTTTCCAGGCCCAACCTCTGGGGCTCCTTCAGGGGCAGGCGCACGTAGACCGAGGGATCGGTGATCTCCTTGTAGCCCAAGGAGAGCTCGTGGGAGGAAAGCGGGGTGCCGCAGCGGGGACAGTAGGGCACCACCTTGTGGTCCCGGTAGAGGAGGCCCCGGTTGAAGAGCTCCTTCAGGCTCCACCAGATGCTTTCCACGTAGGTGGGGTGCAAGGTGGCGTAGGCGTTTTTCAGGTCCACCCAGTAGGCGATGCGCTCGGTGAAGGCCTCCCACTCCTTCTCATAGGTGAAGACCGACTCCCGGCAGGCCTGGTTGAAGCGCTCAATCCCGTAGGCCTCGATCTCCCGCTTGCTCTTTAGCCCCAGCTTCTTCTCCACCTCCAGTTCCACGGGAAGCCCGTGGGTGTCCCAGCCGGCTCGGCGGGGCACGTAGTAGCCCCGCATGGTCTTGTAGCGGGGGAAGAGGTCCTTGTAGCTCCGGGCCTGGGCGTGGCCCACGTGGGGCATGCCGTTGGCGGTGGGGGGGCCTTCGTATATGGTGTAACGGGGCCGCCCTTTGCGGTTTTCCACGCTTTTCTCAAAGATCCTCTCCTGCTTCCAAAACTCCAGGACCTCTTCCTCCAGCCTGGGAAAGTTGGGTTCGCCGACCTCCTTGAACATACGCTCCTCCCTAAAGGAACGCCCGCGCCTTTGGGGCGCGGACGAAAGCGCAAGGGCTTCCGCGGTACCACCGCGCTTCCTGGAGATAGCCTCCAGGCCCTCATTTTCGCGCGATTACGGGCGCACCCGGCGGGCATTACTCAGGGCTTTCCCTTTTCCTCCCGCGGCTCCGGGGTGATCTTCCCACCTTTCCTCACCACCGGGCTTCCACCCTCCCCGGCTCGCTCTGGGCTCTTGGAAAGGGGTACTCTCCCCATCCTCGCCTTTACAGCTCACGCCCCCTGGGGTAAAATCCCCCCTTGGCGGCTAAGCCCATGCTAGCAGCCCTCCTCTTCCTTGACAACGCCTGGGCTGGGTCTGCTAGAATCGAGCTAAGCCGGTCCGCTTCCCGACAAAAGGAGTAGCCATGGAGCTGTACTTGGATACGGCCAACTTGGAGGAGATACGGGAGATTGCCGCCTGGGGGGTGCTCTCCGGGGTGACCACCAACCCCACCTTGGTGGCTAAGGAGTATGCGGGCCGAGGGGCAAAGCTGACCGAGGAGGTTTTGTTCGCTCACCTACGGACCATATGCGAGGTGGTGAAGGGGCCCGTGTCCGCAGAGGTGACCACCTTGGAGGCAGGGGCCATGGTGGCGGAAGGACAGCGGCTTGCCGCCATCCACCCCCACATCGTGGTCAAGCTGCCCACCACCGAGGAGGGCTTGAAGGCTTGCAGGCGGCTTTCCGCCGAAGGCATTAAGGTCAACATGACCCTGATCTTTTCTGCCAACCAGGCCCTTTTGGCCGCCCGGGCAGGGGCGAGCTACGTTTCGCCCTTCTTGGGGAGGGTGGACGATATCTCCTGGGACGGCGGGGAGTTGTTGCGAGAGATCGTGGAGATTATCCAGGTGCAGAACCTGCCCGTCAAGGTTATCGCCGCCTCCATCCGCCACCCCCGCCATGTGACGGAGGCGGCTCTTTTGGGGGCGGACATCGCCACCATGCCCTACGGTGTGTTCAAACAGCTCCTCAGGCACCCGCTTACGGATATAGGCCTCAAGCGCTTCATGGAGGACTGGGAGAAGGTTAAGCCATGAGAAGAAAAGCGGATACCCAACAGGAAGCACCCCTTACCTACCAGGAGCTTTCGGCGAAGATCCTTCCGGAGCTTCACCTCCTGGCCCAGGAGGCGGGGATTGAGAACTACAAGCGCATGAAGAAGGACCAGCTCATCATGGCCCTCCTGGAGCGGCAGACCCAGGGGGAGGGCTTGCAGCTGGTCAAGGGCTACCTGGAGATCAGCCCGGATGGGTACGGGTTCATCACCGAGAACCTGTACAATCTGGATTCCAGAGTCGCCATCGTGTCCGCCGGGCTCATCCGGCAGTACGCCCTAAGAAGCGGGGACTACATCGTGGGCCGGGTGCGGCCGCCCCGGGATAACGAGCGCTACGGCACCCTCCTCAAGGTGGAGGCGGTGAACGACCTGGACCCCGAGGCGGCCAAGAACCGGCCCCGCTTTGACGAGCTCATCCCCCAGTTCCCCGACCGGCAGATCCGGCTGGAGACCACCCCCGATGAGCTTTCCACCCGGGTGATCGACCTCCTGGCCCCCATCGGCCGGGGGCAGCGGGGGCTGATCGTGGCCCCGCCCAAGGCGGGTAAGACCACCCTCCTCAAGAAGATCGCCAATGCGGTCCTGAAGAACGAGCCCGACATCAAGGTGATCGTGCTCCTCATCGACGAGCGCCCCGAGGAGGTCACGGACTTCCGGGAAAGCGTGCAGGGGGCCGAGGTCATCGCCAGTACCTTTGACGAGCCACCTCAGAACCACATCCGGGTGGCGGAGTTCGTGCACGAAAGGGCCAAGCGCATCGTGGAGGATGGGGGGCACGTGATGATCCTCCTGGACTCCATCACCCGCCTGGCCCGGGCCAACAACCTGGTGACGCCGCCCACGGGCCGCACCCTTTCAGGCGGTTTGGACTCCGCGGCCCTCTACTTCCCCAAGCGCTTCCTGGGGGCAGCCCGCAACATCCGGGGTGGGGGAAGCCTCACCATCCTGGCCACCGCCTTGGTGGAAACGGGAAGCCGCATGGACGACGTGATCTTTGAGGAGTTCAAGGGCACGGGCAACATGGAGCTTCACCTCTCCCGCCGCCTCGAGGAGCGCCGCATCTTCCCGGCCATCGACATCCTGAAGTCCGGGACCCGCCGGGAGGAGCTCCTCTTGGGCGAGGAGGTGGTGCACAAGATGTGGCTTCTGCGCAAGGTCCTGGCGGACATGGACCCGGCGGAGGCCATGGAGATGCTCCTGGCCCGCCTGGGGCGCACCAAGAACAACAAGGAGTTTCTGGCGTCCTTGGCCGCCCGTTAGGCGGGGTTTTCCCTTGGGGGGCGGGCTTTCCGCCCCCCAAGGCCTTGTGCCCCTTGCCTTTTCCCCGCTTGGTCCTGGTATAATCCCCGCGAGGTTTTGGCGGGGTTTGGGAGGTGAGCATTGCGGGGAATATGGGGAAGTTTATGGCTCTTGGTTTCCTCTTTGGCCTTCGCTAAGCTGCCTGTTCTTAGCCCCCTTCCCCTCCCGGAGAACACGGTGGAGGTGGGCCGGGTGGCCAAAAAAGGGTGGGTGCTCTATGAGGTAAAGCCTGGGGATACCTTGGCAGGAATTGCCGCCCGGTATGGGGTAGATCCCCGGCACATCATGTGGTCCAGCAACCTGCAAAGCGACCGCTTGCAGGTGGGGCAGAGGCTACTTATCCCCTTGGCGGCCGTGGAGGACCGTTCCCCCCGGGTACCCCCGGGGGTGGAGGTGTACCGGGTGCGCCCGGGGGATACCCTGCAGGGAGTGGCGAGCCGTTATGGTATAAGCGTTCTGGACCTAGTTTCTGCGAACCCTTCCTTAGAGAGCCTGGACCGGCTGGTGGCGGGGAGCGTCCTCTACATTCCAAGAAAGGCTAAGGGTTTGGTGGTATCCCTGCCCGAGGGGCAGACCCTGGTGGACCTGGCGGCCCGTTTCGGCCTCTCCCCAGTGGCGGTGGCCCGGGCCAATGGGGTTAAGGATCCCTTGGACTTGAAGCCAGGGGACTTGGTCCTCTTGCCCGGCATCCAGGCCAAAACCACGTACCAGCGCCTTCTGGCCAAACAGGAGGCGGAGCGCCAAGCCCGCCTCGAGGCGGAGCGGCGTCGCCAGGAGGAGCTAAGGCGCCTGGCGGAGGAACGCAGGAAGCAGCAGGCCCTGGCCCAGCAACGTGCCCGGCAGGTGCAACAGGCTCAGACCCAGCGGCCCCAGGTGCGCCGGGTGAGCTACCAGGAAGGGGCCATGCGCTGGCCCCTTTCCGGTTTCCGCATCACCACCTACTTTGGCCAGCGGGGGGCTTTCCAGCGTTTCCACACGGGGATCGATCTGGCCGCCCCCTACGGCACCCCCATCGTGGCCGCCAAGGCGGGCCAGGTGGAGGTGGCGGGCTGGAGCTCCATGGGCTATGGTTTCCACGTGGTGCTGGACCATGGCGGAGGGGTGGAAACCCTCTACGCCCACATGTCCCGCATCGCCGTGCGGCCCGGGCAGTGGGTGGAGGCTGGGGAGGTGATTGGCTACGTGGGCTCCACCGGCTGGTCCACGGGGCCCCACCTGCACTTCGAGGTCCGGGTGAACGGGGTGGCCCGCAACCCCTTGGCCTATTTGCCTTGAGTAAGTTTTAGTGCCCCGGGGGCCTTTGGGCCCCCGGCTTCTTTTGGCTTGACCCGGCGGGCGGTAAGCTGGAGGATGGAGGACGGGATGGAGAAGGGTACCTTCCAGATCAAGACCGGCTTTGCCGAGATGTTCAAGGGCGGGGTGATCATGGACGTGACCACCCCCGAGCAGGCGGTGATTGCCGAGGAGGCGGGGGCGGTGGCGGTGATGGCCCTAGAGCGGGTTCCCGCCGACATCCGGGCCCAGGGGGGCGTGGCCCGCATGTCGGACCCCAAGGTGATCAAGGAGATCATGGCCGCGGTGTCCATTCCCGTGATGGCCAAGGTGCGCATCGGGCACTTCGTGGAGGCCATGATCCTCGAGGCCATCGGGGTGGACTTCATCGACGAGTCCGAGGTCCTCACCCCCGCGGATGAGGAGCACCACATCGACAAGTGGAAGTTCAAGGTGCCCTTCGTGAACGGGGCCCGGGACCTGGGGGAGGCCTTAAGGCGCATCGCCGAGGGGGCGGCCATGATCCGCACCAAGGGGGAGGCGGGCACGGGCAACGTGGTGGAGGCGGTGCGCCACGCCCGCACCATGTGGAAGCAGATCCGCTACGTCCAGTCCCTCCGGGAGGACGAGCTGGTGGCCTACGCCAAGGAGATTGGGGCCCCCTTGGAGCTGGTGAGGTGGGTCCACGACCACGGCCGCCTCCCCGTGGTGAACTTCGCCGCTGGCGGTATCGCCACCCCGGCCGACGCCGCCTTGATGATGCACCTGGGCATGGATGGGGTCTTCGTGGGAAGCGGCATCTTCAAGTCCGGTGATCCCAGGAAGCGGGCCCGGGCCATCGTGCGGGCGGTGACCCATTACAACGACCCCGAGGTGCTGGCCGAGGTCAGCGAGGACCTGGGCGAGCCCATGGTGGGCATCAACCTGGACCAGCTGAAGGAAGAGGAGCGCCTGGCCAAGCGGGGCTGGTGAGGGCATGGCCAAGGCGGTCTGCGGGGTCTACGAGATTCACCCCGAGCGGGTGGAGAAGGCCCGGGCCGCCTTGCCCAAGGAGGGGGTGCTCCAGGAGGCCGTCCTCCTCCTCAAGGCCCTGGCCGACCCCACCCGGATGCGGCTTCTTTTGGCCTTAAAGGCGGCGGGGGAGCTTTGCGTCTGCGACCTGGCCCTTTTGGCGGGGGTTTCCGTTTCCGCGGTGAGCCACCAGTTGAGGCTTTTGCGTCAGGCCCGGCTGGTGGCCTTTCGTCGGGAGGGGAAGCAGGTCTATTACCACCTGGCGGACCACCACGTGGAGAGGCTGCTGGAAGGAGCCCTAGAGCACGCATTGGAGAACACTTGAACAACTACTCAAGTAATGCTACCCTGGGGGCATGGAGGCTCCCAGGGTCCGTGTGTTCCGGGTGGAGGGTCTGGACTGCGCTGACTGCGCCTTAAAGGTGGAGAAAGCCCTTTCCGGGGTGCCTGGGGTGGTGCAGGCCCAGGTCAGCTTTGCCAGCGGTAAGGCGTATCTGCACCTCGAGGTCCCTGGGGCGGAGAAGGAGGCGGAAAGGGTGGTTTCCGCCTTGGGCTATCGCCTGAGGCCTGAGGGGGAAGCGGGGAGGAGTGTTTTTGGACCCTGGCGCTGGGCCTTGGCCTCCGGGGGGCTTCTCCTGTTGGCCTTTTTAGCCTCTTTCCTTCTTCCTCCTGGATTAGCCTCTTGGGGCTATGGGCTGGCGGCCTTGGTGGGGGTTTTCCCCCTGGCTCGTCGTGCGGTGGCTGTGTTCCGGCAAAATCCCTTCAGCATGCAAACCTTGGTCACGGTGGCCACCCTAGGGGCCATGCTCATCGGGGCGGAGGCCGAGGCGGCGGTGGTGGTCTTCCTCTTCCTCGTGGGGGAGGTGCTGGAGGCTTATAGCGTGGCCCAGGCCCGCCGGGGTCTTAGGGTCCTGGGGGAGCTCCTCCCCCGGAGGGCCTACCGGCTGGGGGACGGCGGGGTGGAGGAGGTGCCCCTCGAGGCCCTCCGGGTGGGGGACCGGGTGCGGGTGCCCCCGGGGGAGCGGGTGCCCGCGGACGGGGTGGTCCTCTCCGGGGAGGCCCTGGTGGAGGAGGCCGCCTTCACCGGGGAGCCCTTGCCCCAGGCAAAGGCCCAGGGGGATAGGGTCTACGGGGGGAGCTTGGTGGCGGAGGGCAGCCTGGTCCTCCGGGTGGAGCGTCCCCCCAAGGAGGGCTTCCTGGCGGAGATGGAACGCCTGGCGGAGGAGGCCCTTCTCAAGAAGAGCCAGGTGGAGCGGGTGGTGGATGCCTTCAGCCGCCGTTATACCCCAGCGGTCCTGGCCCTGGCTGGATTTGTGGCCTTGGTGCTTCCCCTTTTTCAAGGGGATTTCCTGGGACATGTGTACAAGGCTTTGGCCCTTCTCCTCATCGCTTGCCCTTGTGCCCTGGTGGTATCGGTGCCGGCCGCCATCGCCGCCGGGGTGGCCCGGGGGGCTAGGGCAGGGGTGCTCTTTAAGAGCGGGGCGGCCCTAGAGCGTTTGGCTGGGGTACGTTATGTGGCTTTGGACAAGACGGGGACCCTGACTTTGGGAAGGCCCCGGCTGGTGCGGGTGGTTCCCTTTGGGGTTTCGGCGGAGGAGGCCTTGGCCTTGGCGAAGGGGGTGGCGGAGGGTTCCTCCCACCCCTTGGCCCGGGCGGTGCGGGAGGCTTTGGGCCCTAAGGCCTTGCCCTCAGAGGAGCATCGGGCGGTGCCGGGCCTAGGGGCCTTCGCCCGGGTGGAGGGGAAGGAGGTGGGTTTGGTGCGGCCCGAGGTCTGGGACCTACCCCCAGAAGTAGAGGCCCAGGTGAAGGCCCTGGCGGAGGAGGGCCTGAGCCTTTCCCTCTTGGTTAAGGAGGGGGCTCCCCTGGCCCTCTTGGCCTTCCAGGATACCCTCCGCCTCGAGGCCCGGGAAGCTTTGGCCGGACTGCGTCGACTGGGCCTTAAGCTCCTATTGCTCACGGGGGACCGGGAGGCCTCTGCTTTGGCCTTGGCACAAGCCCTGGGCTTGGCCCCCGGGGAGATCCGGGCAGGTCTTTCTCCCTTGGATAAGCTTCGCCTGGTGGGGGAGTTGGAGGGTAGGGGGGGTGTGGCCATGGTGGGGGACGGGGTGAACGACGCCCCGGCCCTGGCCCGGGCCAGGGTGGGGCTTGCCGTGGCCGGGGGCACGGGGATGGCCTTGCAGAGCGCAGACGTGGGGCTTCTAAGCCTTTCCGCCTTGCCCCAGGCCTTCCGGCTAAGCCGTCTGGCCCTGGGCGTGGTCCGCCAGAACGTGGCCTTGGCGGTGGGGCTCAAAGGGCTATTTCTTCTCACCACCTTGGTGGGCTTGACCGGGCTTTGGCCGGCGGTTTTGGCGGACAACGGGGCCTTGATCTTGGTGACCCTGAACAGCTTGCGCCTTCTCTGGACCCGCTTGTAGGTTATAATGCCTCCATGCCAAAGGTCTATCCGCGTTTGCTGGAGCAGTTTTTCCAGAGTGAGGCCAAAGGGGGTGTGCTCCTTTTCCTAGCGGCCCTTTTGGCCTTTGTCCTGGCCAATACCCCCTGGTCTAGTCTCTACTTTGCCCTGCGGGAGGTGCCTGCGGGTGTTCGGCTGGGGGCTTTTGGCCTGGAAAAGCCCCTTCTCCTTTGGGTCAACGATCTCCTGATGGCTCTTTTCTTCCTTCTGGTGGGGCTTGAGCTAAAGCGGGAGGTTCTTTCAGGGGAGCTAAGGGAGCCCCGGCGGGCGGGCCTGGCACTGGCTGGGGCTTTGGGGGGTATGGCGGTTCCTGCCCTCCTCTATCTGGGGGTGAACCCTGGTTTGCCCGAGGCCCGGGGCTGGGGGGTGCCCATGGCCACCGATATCGCCTTTGCCCTTGGGGTGTTGGCCTTGGTGCCCCGGGTGCCCCTGGGACTTAAGCTCTTTCTCACCGCTTTGGCCATTGTGGACGACCTGGGGGCCGTGTTGGTGATCGCCATCTTTTACACAGGGGGCTTGGAACCTCTACCCCTGGGCTTGGCGGCCCTAACCTTGGGGTTAGGCCTGCTCCTAAACCGCATGGGGGTCTGGCACCTCTGGCCCTACATGCTCCTGGGATTGCCCCTGTGGTACTTTGTCCTCAAGTCTGGCCTCCACGCCACCTTGGCTGGGGTGTTTCTAGCCTTGGCTATTCCTTTGCGGCGGGCTAGGCCCTTCCAAGGAGCTACGTCTGCCCAAGATCCAGAGGATTTGGAGGGGGAGTTGGAGGGCCTCGAGGAGGAGGTGGAGGAAGCCCAAAGCCCCCTGCACCGTCTGGAGCACGCCCTACATCCCTGGGTGGCGTATGGGGTGCTTCCCACCTTCGCCTTCTTCAATGCCGGGGTGGCTTTGACAGGCCTGGAGTTTGGGGTGGTGGCCCTGGGGGTGGCCCTGGGGCTTTTACTGGGCAAACCCCTGGGGATCCTCCTTTTGGTCTGGCTCGCCCTGCGCCTCCGGCTTGGGGTTTTGCCTGAAGGGGTGGACCTAAAGGGTATCCTGGGGGTAGGTTTCCTTGCGGGCATCGGCTTTACCATGGCCCTCTTTATTGCGGGCCTCGCCTTTGAAGGGGACCTTCTGGACCAGGCCAAGGTGGGGGTGATGGCCGCCTCCTTATTGGCCGGGCTTTTGGGCTTCACCCTGGTGCGGGCTTCCCTTGACAGGGGCCGGGCCTAGGTCCAGGATGAGGGGCGTGGTCGGTGTTCTAGCCCTGCAAGGGGATTTCCGCGAGCACAAGGAGGTGCTTAAGCGCCTGGGCATAGGGGCAAAGGAGGTGCGAAAGAAGGAGCACCTGGAGGGGCTGGAGGCCCTCATCGTGCCTGGCGGGGAGTCCACCACCATAGGCAAGCTGGCCCGGGAATACGGAATCGAGGACGAGGTGCGCAGGCGGGTGGAAGAGGATTCCCTGGCCCTCTTCGGCACCTGCGCCGGGGCCATATGGTTAGCCAAGGAGATCCTGGGCTACCCGGAGCAGCCCCGGTTGGGAGTGCTGGATGTGGCGGTGGAGCGCAACGCCTTCGGCCGCCAGGTGGAGAGCTTTGAGGAGGAAGTGGAGATCGAGGGCCTCGGACCCTTCCGCGGGGTCTTCATCCGCGCCCCCGCCTTCCGGCGGTTGGGAGAGGGGGTGGAGGTCTTGGCGGAGCTAGGGGACCTGCCCGTCCTGGTGCGCCAGGGGAAGGTGCTCGCCAGCGCCTTCCACCCCGAGCTCACCCCTGACACCCGTCTGCACCGCCTCTTCCTGGACCTGGCGGGGCTTTAGCCCCCGTAGGCCAGGCGGCGCCAGAGCCACTCCAGGGGCCCCTGGGGAAAGCGGAGCAGCCAGAGGTGGGCCAAGGCCACCTGTAATACCACCCCACGGGGACTTCGTCCCCGTGGAGGCCCTGGTGATACCCTTTTCTGTAGTATCCTTCTTCCATGCCTCAGGTAGCCCGTCACCTGACCCTGAGGGAACTGGAGCGGAGGTACAAAAAGGCCAAGGACCCGGCGGAAAAGACCCGCTTCCAAGCCGTCTACCACGCGGCCAAGGGCCTCTCCGCCAGGGAGATCGCCCGCATCACCCTGCAGACCCCCCGCTGGGTGCACGCCACCGTGCGCCGGTACAACCTCCTGGGCCCCGAAGCCCTGCGGGATGGGCGGCACAACAACCCCGGACCCCGGCCCAAGCTCACCCCGGAGGAGACCCTAAAGGTGCTGGAGGCCCTGGAGGGTCCCCCTCCGGACGGGGGCTTGTGGACGGGGCCCAAGCTGCAGCGGTGGGTGGCGGAACATTTGGGAAAGCGGCTTTCCCTCGTCACGAGCGGAGCTCGTATCTTGACCCCCATCTACCGCCTACTCCACGAGGCGGGGTTTGCCCTGCGGGTACCGCGCCCGGTGCACCGGAAGGCGGAGAGGGAGGCACAGGAGGCGTTCAAAAAAACTCCGCCAAGAGGTGGAGGCGGCCCGGGCAGCGGGGCGAAGGGTGAGGGTGTTGGCCTACGATGAGCACCGGATGGGGCTGAAGCCGGTGTACCGGCGGGTGTGGGCCCGGCGGGGGGAGAGGCCTAAGGCGGTGGTGGCGCACCGGTACCGGTGGTTCTACCTGTGCACCTTCGTGGAGCCGGAGACGGGGGAGAGCCTGAGCCTTCTGGTGGATGGGATAGACACCGGGGTGATGAGCTGGGTGNGGGTGATGAGCTGGGTGTTGCGGGAGTTCCGGGGGTGGCTTGGGGAGGGGGGGTTCGGCCGGTGTTTTTGCCTCCCTACTCCCCGGAGCTGCAGGCGGTGGAGGGGCGGTGGTTGGTGCTGCAGGGGGACCGGGAGCTCCTCAGGAGGCACACCCTCTTCCACTGGTGGCCCGGGGCGAAGGGTTTAGCGTGAAAGGGTATTACCCCCACCAGGGTTGGAACCCAGGTGGGGGTATCCCGAAGAACGTGGCCGTCGTGGCTACCTTTCAGGATTGTTTCGGAAAAGACGTTGAGCCTCGGGATCAGGGGATACCTCAGTGGGACCCGCGGACTGGGGAGACACACCGGTGCGGCAACGGATGCTGTATTTCCATGCTGTACCTGGGTCGGGCCCAACCACCGTTACCCTGAATGTATTCTGGCCTGGTTGCTTGCGGAAGATGTTGTCAAACTGCCCCGCGCCCGGCCCGGAGATGCCGCCAGGATATTTCGGATCACCGTCGTATCGGCTACTGCCTCGCCAACCCGTGTCCAAAACCTGGGTGCCCACGGGGTATTCCACGAAGATCCGGTCAGGGATGCTGTACGTGTCAAAGGCGATGTCAAAGACAGCCCCGTCGGGGATCACGCTGATATCCCAGTTGTCCCGGGTGATTCCGTAACCCCCGCTGTTGGCTGCCTTCCAGACGTTGCAGATGTTGAGGTTGTAATCGTTGCTCTGCTCCGGCATCTCGATATAGACGGGGACCACCTGGCTAGCCCGGGTGGTGCCAGCACTGAGCTGGATAGTCAGCCCGTAGGCTCCCGGGTTGCTATAGGCGTGGGAAATACTTTCATTGTGCGGGCTTCGGCTAGCGCTCACATTCCGGCTTCCCGTGGTTCCGTCGCCAAAGTTCCAAGACAGGGAAAAGTTGGCGGACTGCTGCGTGAGGTGCAGAACCTTGATGTTGAAGACGTAGGTCTCATCTTTTCTGCCGTTGGAAATCTCGGGAGGGGTAACCTGCATGTTGGGCCCCAAGGTGGGGCGTATTCCCGCGGTGCCCACCTGCACATCGTAGCAAGCGTAGGTGTCCTTATACTTCACCACATCGTAGGTCATCCCCAAGGTGTCTACAATGGTGGGCACCACCAGGAACTTTCCGAACGATTTGACTCCCTTTAGCTGGCCCAACCTCCGCTCTACCTCCTGGGCCGCCCGCAGTTCTCTATTAAGCTGTTGCTGCAGGAGAGCCCTCTCTTGGTTGAGGACGTACAAGCCCACCTGGTTGGAGAACCTGAGGTCGACTTCCCCACTCTTGGTGAAGTAATTCTTGCCCCGCTTTCTACCCAGGATCGCGATGTCGCTTCTGTACTTTTGGGCCAGGTCTTTCCACTGGGCACCCGGATTACTCCTCAGATTGGGGTCGGCAATTTCCCGTTCTATCCGGGCGATCCGGTCTTGAGAAATCACTATTCTCAACCTGTGTAAATTTCTCGCGTACTCTGCTCGCCCAATCTGGTATTCCACATCGTTAAAGTAAGCGTTCACCCCCGCGTTAGCGATTGCAACCATCGCTGAAAGCACGCTTTCGTCCAAAGCTGCATCGACCAAGTCTCCACCTGGTCCCACAAACCCAGATAAAGTTAGCGCGAACTCAATCCAACCCCTTGTGGTAGCAATCCCGTTTAGATCAACCAGAAGGTCTTGCAGGGGGAAGGCCCCGTTTGTTTTGGACCAGCCACCCAGCGCAGAAGGCACGAGGCACACCAGGTACCGACCATCTAGAGAGCCGGACAGGTTAAGGGTTTTGGTAGCAGGGCCCGTGAGCCAGCGGAAGGACAGGTCCGCCTCGGGAATCACCACTTCTCTCCCCGTAGAGAGTATCTGCTCGCTCTCGTAGCCCATCCAGCCCGCGGCCCAAGTGATGGACGTATTGTTGGTTACCTCAAGAGCTCCCCCCACGAAGCGAACATCCGGGGTGTCGGTGGGCGATTGCGAAAGAGGCTCTATGGTATTGGGGAGGCTGGCGATGAGGTTAGCCACAAGATCGCCCGCAATTTCGGCGCTGAGGGCGACAATCCCATCATCCTCGTAGGGGCTCTCGCCCCGCTCAACCGCGTCTCGGATCCTTCGCACCAACTCGCTGTAGCGGGGGTGCTGTTGCACCTGAGGCTCAATTGCCTCCAAAGAGGGGAGGCCAAGGGTGATCCAGTCCACCCAGTCCCAATAGGCGACCATGCTGAGAGCTGTGCTCTCAACGCTGATGGCAACCTCGGTTTGGCCAGGTTTGATCAGGGCCGCACCCATGAGGCGTATTGGGTCCCGGTCGTTGTTTGGAACGTGATAGGCTTTAACGACGGAGTAGAAGCCGTTGGGATTCCCCACCAGGTTGGAGGCTGTGCTTAGAGTCTGCAGAGTCCCCCTAGGGGCCTCAAGACCGTTTGTGAAAACCAGCGGCTGGCTGGTAGGAAGTAGGTTCACAACCCTTACAGCCCCTACAGGGATATTGGCCTGCTGGAAAAGTAGCGAAAGGGTATCTGGAGAGGGGGGTTCTTCCCTGGTCTGCCATGCACAACCGGTCCACATGATCAAGCCCACCAGTACCGCACCCCAAAAGAACCTAGCCATGGTGCCTTTACCTCCTCCTCACATCTATACATACATCCATGGGCCGTGTCAACAACCTGTAATTCCTTCGTTTGCTACTTGATCTGCACCCCTTGGGTATGAGAAAAGGGGGATGCTATGCGACCCGATCGCGAGCATCCCCTTTACCATCTTGACGCAGAAACCCTCCTGGTGGCTACCTACATCTGGGTCGACGACGCCCTCAAGGCCCTCCAAGCCCAAGGCATCCGCCTCCCCAAACCTCAGCGCCACCAAAAAGCTACCCTCCCCGAGCTCTTGACCATCGCCCTCTTCCTGACCTTCCTGGGCCTCGACCTCAGCAAAGGCTACCTCCTCGTACAAGCCCTCCTCCGCCCTTACTTCCCCTCCCTACCCCACCTCTCCCGCTTCCTCCGCGTCTTGCAAAACGCCCAGTCCCTCCTGGCCCACCTGGCCCTCCGCCTGGCCCAGGGGCCCAGCCTCCTGCACGTGGTGGACTTGAAGCCCCTGCCCATGGCCCACGGCCACCGCATCCGGGGCTACGCCCTGCCTGGTTCCGGGGTTGGGGTCGGCCCTCTGGGGGGCTTTGCGGGCTACGCCCTGGTGGGGGTCATCAACGACCGGGGGCTGTTTCACCGCTGGGCCCTTCTGCCCGGGAATGCCCGGGAGACCTGGGCCAGGGAGCTTCTGGAGGGCTTGGAGCATGTCCTAGGGGACCGGGGCTTTCGTTGGGTGGAGGGGGTGGTCACGCCGCCCTACCGCACCCGGGGAGGGAAGGTGGTAGGCACCCCTTGGAGAGCATGGATGGGGAGGGTGAGGAACTGGATAGAGACGCGTTTCAGCGTGATGGTGCGTTCCCTAGGGCTTCACCGGATGGAGGCCCGGTCCTACTAGGGCTTGGTGGCGAGGGTGAACCTCATCCTTTTGGCACACAACCTCATCCGGAGTCGGGTCCTCCTGAAGATGGCGGGGGTGGAGCTTTGAGGTAGCAAACGAAGGGATCTCTTAAACGGGACTGGGGAACGGGGGGATCAGCCTCGGGTGATTGCCTGTACTTGGGAAAGAGGGCCTGGGTCCAAAGGGAGGGGGGTTTTAAGGTATGCTTAGCCCGTGCGGCCACCTCTGGTTCTCCTGGCCCTAATCCCCCCGCTCCTTCTCCTCGTGCGGAAGCCCACCTTGAGCCTTCTCCTGCTTTTAGGCTTCTCCTTCCTCCTCCTTTGGGGGGGCCTCGGGACGAGGGGAGCCCTAGCGGCCCTGCACGCTCTTTTCGCCTTTTTCCTGGGCGGGGAGGTTCTCGAGGGGAGCCCGCTTCGCCTCCCCTCGTGGGGGCTCAGGTTCCGCTGGGCGGTCCTCCTCACCCTGCCCTGGGCCCTCGGGGTCTTTCTGCTTTGGCTCGGCCTCCTGGAGGGGGTGCTGGGCCTGGCCCTGGGGGGAGGAGCCTTGGCCCTCCTGGGCTTTCTCCCCTTACGCTCCTCCTTGGAACGGGGCCTTCGGGCGGTGGGGAAAGAGGTCCGGGAGAGAGAGGCCGCTGGGTATGGGGAAGGGGAGGAAGCGCTCTTGGGTCACGGGCGTAGCCCGTATCTTGAACACCTCAGGGCCGCCCTGGCGGGGGTGGACCTCGAGGCTCCCCCCGCCCGCCTGCGCCTGGCCTGGTCCTCGAGGGGAGTTCGCCTCCTCTCCGGAGGGGAGGAAGCCCCTGGGGGCTGGAGGGAGGCAACCTTCGCCCTAGATGAGCTCCTTCCCGGCTTCGACGCTCGGTTTCCCCAGGGCTTCTGGGACTGGGACGGGGTGCTGGAGGCCCTGGGCTACCCGGAAACACCCTCATGGCTTGACTGGGACGACCCTTGGGGAAGCCTGGACCGGCACGATCCCACCTGGCGGGCGCGCCTCCTCCGCCACCCTCGCTGGCTTGCCCTGAAGGAGGAGGCCCTGCAGGCCGCCAAGGAAGCCCTCCTGTGGCGCCTCTTCTCCTACCTCCGAGGGGTTGCGGACCTTTAATCCCTAGGGGCGCATTCTGGTGTACATGCGCGGGAAGGGTATGGCCTCCCGCACGTGGCTAAGCCCACAGATCCAGGCCACGGTGCGCTCCAGCCCCAGGCCGAAGCCCGCGTGGGGCACGCTGCCATAGCGGCGGAGGTCCAGGTACCACCCGTAGACCTCCTCGGGGAGGCCGAACTCGCGGATCTTGCGCTTGAGGAGGTCCAGGTCGTGGATGCGCTGGCTTCCCCCGATGATCTCCCCGTAGCCCTCGGGGGCCAGGAGGTCGTCGTTGAGGACCAGCTCGGGGTCCTCGGGGTCGGGCTCCATGTAGAAGGCCTTGATCCGGGCGGGGTAGCGCTCGATGAAGACGGGGCGGTCAAACCGGCGGCTGATGGCCGCCTCGTGGGGGGCGCCGAAGTCCTCCCCGTAGGGCAGGGGAGGCACCTCGGGGTCTTCTTCCGCCAGCCGGTTCACCAGGGCCACGGCCTCCCGGTAGGTGAGCCGGGGGTAGGGGCCTTGGGCGGCGGGCTCGAGGGCCTTGGGGTCCCGTTCCAACATCTCCAGCTCCTTGGCCCGCCGCTCCAGCACCCGGCCCACCAGGTAGCTCACCAGCTCCTCCTGGAGAGCCATGTTCTCCTCGTGGGTCATGAAGGCAACCTCTGGTTCTATCATCCAGAACTCCAGGAGGTGGCGGCGGGTTTTGCTCCTTTCCGCGCGGAAGGTGGGGCCGAAGGTGTAGACTTTGCCGTAGGCCAGGGCCCCGGCCTCGGCGTAGAGCTGGCCCGACTGGGAGAGGTAGGCCTTCTCCCCGTCAAAGAGGTCCACCTCAAAGAGGTCGGTGGTGCCCTCCACGGCGCTGGGGGTGAGGATGGGGGCGTCGAAGCGGAGGAAGCCCCTTTCGGCGAAGAAGTCGTGGATGCCCCGCTCGATTTCGTCTCGGATGCGCATCACCGCGAAGGGGCGGCGGTGGCGGAGCCAAAGGTGGCGGTGGTCCATGAGGAAGTCGATGCCGTGCTCCTTGGGGCCGATGGGGTACTCCCCTTGGGGGAGGCTCACCACCTCCAGGCCCCGCACGGCGAGCTCGTACCCCCCGGGGGCCCGCTCGTCCTTACGCACCACGCCCCACACCCGGAGGGCAGTCTCCTGGGGCAGGCGGTCCGCCTGCTGGAAGACCGCTTCCGGCACCTCCCCATGGAACACCGTGGCCTGAAGGAAGCCCGTGCCATCCCGGAGGATCAGGAAGTGGATCTTGCCCTTGGAGCGCTTTTGGTAAAGCCAGCCGCGGAGCTCCACCTCCTGTCCCTCGTGCCGGGGGATCTCGTCAATGAACACCCGCATACCTCAAGGAGTCTACCCCAGGAGGCC
The DNA here is from genome assembly GCF_021462405.1 of Thermus tengchongensis. Lineage (NCBI taxonomy): Bacteria > Thermotogati > Deinococcota > Deinococci > Thermales > Thermaceae > Thermus > Thermus tengchongensis. The sequence continues at coordinate 371,808 of NZ_JAKEDU010000002.1, forward strand.
TAATAGGGCCTCGGCGAGGCCGCAGGCTTCCACCGGGGCCACCACCCGCTGGGCCGCTTTCCGGACGCTTTCCGGGGCGTTCCCCATGGCCACGCCCAGGCCCACCGCCCGGAGGAGCTCCAGGTCGTTCTCCCCGTCCCCCACCATGGCGCAGGCCTCCAGGCCAAGGCCGTAGGCCTCCGCCACAAAGCGGGCCGCGGAGAGCTTGCTCACCCCCTTCTTGGTGAGGGAAACAAAGCGCACCCCAGGCATCTTGGGGCTTTCGGCCATGTGGGGGGAAAGCCCCGGGGGCAGGCGGTCCAGAAAAGCGCCCAGGGGCGCTTCGGGCCCGGCCAGCACCTGGAGACGCACCAGGGGGCTTGGGAGGTGGAGGAGGTCGGCCCCTTCCGCCCATAGGCCCAAAAGCTCCTGGTGGGCCAGGAAGAGGGGGCTTTCTCCTTCCACGTAGAACCCCCCTTCGGCGGTGTAGCCCTCGAGGGGAAGCCCCAGCCTGCGGGCCAAGCGGACCGCTTCCTCCACCTCCTCCCGGGCCAGGGCCTCCACCAGCACCGGTGCCGCCGGGGGCTCGTGGGGGTCTTGGGAGAGGCGGAGGACCACCGCCCCCGACTCAAACACGTGGAGGCCCGCCGGAGCGAGCCTGCGGGCGTAGGCCAGGGCGTGCCCCCGGCCCGGCCGGCCGGTGATGAGGCTTAGGCGGATGCCCTTGGCCCTTAAGGCCTCCACCGCTGGCCACACGCATTCGGGCACCCCCTCCTTGCCCACCAGGGTGCCATCCACGTCCACGAAGACCAGCCGCACCATCAAACTTCCCCAGCGGATACCTGGACCGCCTCCCCCCCGATCTGCACCCCGTAGGGCTGGCCCGTGGGGCTGTAGTCCACCACCACCTCCACCACCCCTGGGTTGCCCAGGCGGTGGCCTTGGTAGATGGTGAGGGCCACCTGGCCTTCCCGCCTGGGCACCACCCCTGCCCGGGCCAAAAGGGCCCCCAGGGCGGCGTTGGCGGAGCCCGTCACCGGGTCTTCGGGTATCCCCAGGATGGGGGCAAAGTCCCGGGCGTAGAAGCTCCTCGGGCCCATGGGGGCGTAGGCGTGGACGGTGGCCACCTCCAGCTGGTGGGAAAGTTCGGCCAGGGTCTTCATCTCTGGCTCCAGGGCATCCACCACCCCGGGGGCGACAAGGGGGACGAAGAGGCTCCAAAGCCCGGTGTAGGCGATGCCGTAAGGCAGGCCCCGGTGCAGGTAGCGCTCATTCGAGCCCAGGGCCTCGAGGACCTCCTTGAGCACCTGGTAAGGGGGTAGGTCCCGGAACCTCGGGGCGGGGCCCCTCACCAGGGCCTTCTTGGGTTCTCCGGCCTCGTACAGGATCTCCACTGGCAGGGCCTCCGTGGGGGTGTGCAGGAAAAGCCGCTTGGTGCCCTCGGGAGCCAGGCCCAGGCGCACCAGGGTAAGGCCTAGGGCTATGGCGGCGTGGCCGGAGAACTCCACCTCTCCCGAAGGGGTGAAGAAGCGCACGGCGAACAGGGTGCCTTGCTTTTCCGTTACGAAAGCGGTTTCCGGTTCGCCCAGGCGCCGGGCTAGGCCTCGCATTTCTTCCAGGTCCATGCCCCGGGCATCCAGCACGATGGCCACCCGGTTCCCAGCCCCCGGGGTGGAGGCAAAGGCGTCCACGATCACGTAGGGAATCCTAGCCATGGGCGACCACCATGAGGCCGAGCTCCCGGAGCTGTTCCTCGGACACCGGGCTTGGGGCCCCGGTGAGGGGGTCCTTGCCCTCCTTGTTCTTGGGGAAGGCGATGACCTCGCGGATGGAGGGGCTGGCCGTCATGAGGGCCAGGAGGCGGTCCAGGCCCCAGGCGATGCCCCCGTGGGGCGGGGCCCCGTACTGGAGAGCCTCCAGGAAGAACCCGAACTTTTCCTTCTGCTCCTCCTCCCCGATGCCCAGCACTTGGAACATCTTGGCCTGAAGAGAAGGGTCGTGGATGCGAATGGAGCCGCCCCCCACCTCGGTGCCATTTAGCACCAGGTCGTAGGCCAAAGCCCGCACCTTCCCAGGATCGGTGTCCAAGAGGGGTAGGTCCTCGGGATGGGGGCTGGTGAAAGGGTGGTGCATGTAGGTCCAGCCCTGCCGCTCCTCGTCCCACTCCAGAAGGGGGAAGTCCACCACCCATAGGAACCGGAAGCCCTCCCTAGGGAGGTCTAAGAGCTCCGCCAGCTTAAGCCGCACCTGCCCCAAGGCGGTGGCCGCCACCTTGGCCGGCCCGGCCACGAAGAGAAGGGTATCCTCCGGGGCGGCTTTCGTGGTCTCCAGGAGACTTTGCCGCACGGGTTCCAGAAATCTGGCGACCCCGCCTGCGAAACCTCCCTCCTCCACCCGGGCAAAGGCCAGGCCCTTGGCCCCGTGGCGCTTGGCCAGCTCCTCCAAGTCCGAGATCTCCTTGCGGGATAGGGCTTTGGGCACCGCCAGGGACTTTACCCTTTCCGCCTCCCGGAAAACCTGAAACTCGCTTTCCCGGAAGAGGTGCCCCACCTCCACTAGCTCCAGGCCAAAGCGGGTATCGGGCTTGTCCGAGCCAAAGCGCTCCAGGGCCTCCTGGTAGGTGAGGCGGGGGAAGGGGAGGGGAAGCTCCACCCCCAGGGCTTCCCGGAACACGTGGGCCATGAGCCTTTCATTAAGCTCTAGGATATCCTCCACCTCCACGAAGCTCATCTCCAGGTCCATCTGGGTGAAGTCGGGCTGGCGGTCGGCCCGTAGGTCCTCGTCCCGGAAGCAGCGGGCGATCTGGAAGTAGCGGTCAAACCCGGCCACCATCAGCATCTGCTTGAAAAGCTGGGGCGACTGGGGGAGGGCGTAAAAAAGGCCAGGCTGCTGGCGGTAGGGTACCAGGAAATCCCGGGCCCCTTCCGGGGTGCTTTTGGTCAGGAAGGGGGTTTCCACCTGGATGAAGCCCTCCCGGTCCAGGAAGTCCCAGATGGCCTTGATGACCCGGTGGCGGAGGCGCAGGTTTTCCTGCATTTTCCTCCGGCGCAAGTCCAGGTAGCGGTACTTGAGCCTGAGGTCTTCGGAAACCTCCTTTTCCTCCTCTCCCCGCCAGCCGGCGTCCACGGGAAAGGGGGGTGTTTTGGCCTCGGAGAGGACCTCCAAGGAGTGGAGCTCCACCTCCACGTTCCCAGTGGCCAGGCGGGGGTTGGGCTCAGGGCGCAGGCGCACGGTGCCCCTGGCCCGCACCACCCACTCCGAGCGGACGCGTTCCGCTTCCCTGTAGGCGGGGCTTTCCGGGTGGGCCACCAGCTGGACCAAACCCTCGCGGTCGCGGAGGTCCAGGAAGATGAGCCCCCCCAGGTCCCGGCGGCGGTTTATCCACCCCTCGAGGACCACCTCCTTCCCCACGTGTTCTTCCCTTAGGCTTCCGGCGAAGTGGGAACGGCGCATAATCCCCCAAATCTTAACGGATTCTCACGCCAGGGCGGAAAGGAGGAAGCCCAGGGCCTCCCCTTGGGGAAGGCGTACCTGTTCCCCTGTGGAGAGCCGCTTCAAGGTGACCTCACCGGTCTTTAGCTCATCCTCCCCCAGGAAGCCCGCGAAGGCCGCGTTCCGCTTCAGGGCTTCCTCCACCCCCTTGCCGGGCTTCTTGGGGCTGAGGGCGTACTCCGCCCGGATGCGGGGCCTTAAGACCTCGGCCAGATAGAAGGTTTCGGCCACCGCTTCCTCCGTGAGGGGGATCAGGTAGACGTCGGGTCCTTTCTCCTCGGGAAGGCCGAATCCCTCCGCCTCCAGGGCCAGGGCCACCCGCTCCACCCCGAAGGCGAACCCCACCCCGGGCACCCTCGGCCCCCCCAGGAGCTCAGAAAGCCCGTCGTACCTTCCCCCGCCCCCCAAGGCGCTCTGCGCCCCGATCTCCGCATGGTGCACCTCGAAGGCGGTGCGCACGTAGTAGTCCAGGCCCCGCACCAGGGTTGGGTCCAGCTCATAGGGCACGGCGAGCCTTTCCAGATGGCGCTCCACCGCCTTGAGGTGGGCCCGGGCTTCCTCCCCCAGGAAGTCCAGCATGGGCCGGATGCGGAGCTCCTTGAGGAGGGCCTGGTCTTGCTCGCTCTTGGAGTCCAGGATGCGCATGGGGTTGAGCTCCAGGCGCTCCTGGGAATCCTGGGAAAGGGCCTCCCGGTGGGGGGAGAGGACCTCCCGTAGATAGGCGTTGTAGCGGGCCCGGTCCTCGGGGTCCCCCACGGAGGAGAGCTTGACGGTGAGGCGCCTCAGGCCGAGCTCCCGCAGGCAGTCGTGGAGCAAGGCCACGGCTTCCGCGTCCAGGATGGGGCTTTCCGAGCCCAGGGCCTCGTAGTTCACCTGGTGGAACTGGCGGTAGCGCCCCTTTTGGGGGCGCTCCGCCCGGAACATGGGACCGGCCATCCAGAGCCTCACGGGCTGGGGCCAGACCTTCATCCCGTGTTCCAGATAGGCCCGCACCATGGCGGCGGTGCCCTCGGGGCGCAGGGTGAGGGAACGCCCACCCCGGTCCTGAAAGGTGAACATCTCCTTCCTGACGATGTCAGTGGAGATCCCCACCCCCTTCTCGAAGACCTGGGTTTCCTCAAACACCGGGGTGATGAGTTCCAGGGCCCCCGCCGCCTCCAGCACCCGGCGGGCGGTGGCCACGATGTGCTGGTGGAGCCTCAGCTCTTTGCCGAAGAGATCCTTGGTGCCGCGCACGGCCATACCCCTTCACTTTACCCGAGAGGGGGGGCTATACTTTAGCCATGCCCTTTAGGGGTTCCGTGCGGGGGTTTCTGGTCTTCCTCTACCTCCTCCTCACCCTCACCGCCTCCACCGGGGTGGCCCTGCAGATGTACCTCATGCAGGTGCAAAACCCCGGCCTCCGGACGGATCTCTGCCAGGCTCCTGGGGAGGAGAGGGAGGTGGACCACTCCCTCTTCTGCGGCCTGCAGGTGGCCCCTGGCCTGCCCCCTATAGAGGAGGTGTCCCCTCCCACTCTGCTACAGGTATTGCGGGCCAGGGTGGCGGCAGAGCCGGGTTATCCTGAACCCCCAGCAAGGGCTTTTTCTCCTCGCTCTCCTCCTTTTGCCCAGAGGGTTTTCGCTTAGGTAAGGCGAAAGGTCTCTGGGCAGAAGGAGGAAGCCTTGGAAGTGGTGGTGTATACGGACAGCTTGAACGTTTACGCCCAGGTTCATAGGGCGTTGAGCAGGGCGGGTTGGAAGGTTTACTGGAAAGAGGGCCAGGGCCTAGCCCTGGCAGGGTTGGATTGGCTGGAGAAGGGGGAAGTTCTGGTCTGGACCACTCCCTGGGGGCTTAGGGCCTATGACCCGAAGGGCACCGTCTTCCTCACCCGTCGGGATGATCCCAAGACCCTGGCCTTGGGCCTCGAGGCGCGGGCCCTTTCCCTGTACCAAGGGCGGGTGGGCCTTAGGCTTCTCCCGGGGGAGCAGGCGGTGTTGCTGGCAGCGGGTTGGGGGGTTCCCCTGAAGGCGGGGCCTATGGCCCGGGCTCTCGGGCTTCCCCGGGACCGGGTCCGGTTTTTTCTGAAGAGCGTGGTCAATAAGTTTGGCCTGGGGGAGGAGGACCTAGTCCGCCTCGCCCGGCATCAGGTGCAGGTAATGGGGTTTAAGGACCACCTGAAGCCTCTGCCCGGGGCGCAGGTTCAGCCGGGCCTGGACGTGCCTGGGAAGCAGGATCTGCAATCGGATGGATCCCTGGAACACGCCCCGGTAGGCGAGGCCTTCCGGGTGAAGGCTTACCAGCACGCCCTCTAGGATGTTTTCCGGGGGAGGAGGCCGGTCCTGGCGCACCACGATCACCTCCTCCGCCCGGATGCCCACCCAGGCCATCTCCCCGGGCTGGGCCCAAGGGGGTAAGGGAAGGCGGAGGTGGACCCCCTGGATCTCCACCCCCCCAGGGGCAACGCGGGCGGGGAGGAGGTTTTCGTACCCCAGGAGCCTGGCCACTAGGAGCTGCTTGGGTGCGGAGTACACCTCCTCGGGTGGGCCCTCCTGCAGGATCCTTCCCGGACCCATCACCACAAGCCAGTCCGCCATCCGGGCCAGGGTGGGGTCGTGGCTCACCGCCAGGGTGGGGATGCCTTCCCGGCGGATGAGGTCCACCAGTTCCCCCAGAACCTGGTCCTTGGTAAGGGGGTCCAGGGCGCTGGTGGGTTCGTCCAGAAGGAGAATCTCCGGGTTCCTGGCCAAAGCCCGGGCGAGGGCTACCCGCTGCTTCTGGCCGCCGGAAAGCTGGCTCGGGCGCTTGTGGGCGTGCTCCTCAAGGCCAACCCGTTCCAAGAAGGCCAGGGCCCTAGCCTTGCGGTTTCCTCCCGCCAGGGGAAAGGCTACGTTTTCCCAAGCGGTCATGTGGGGGAAGAGGGCCAGGTCCTGAGGCAGGTAGCCCACGGGCCGTCTTTCGGGGGGAAGGCCTCCATAGGGCCTGCCCTCGGCGGGCACCAGGCCCGCCAGGGCCTTGAGAAGCGTGGTCTTGCCCACGCCGCTTTCCCCTAGGAGCACGGTGAACCCCTGGATGTGGAAGCGGGCCTCGAGGGCCACCGGCCGCCTTATCCGGTAGTGGACTTCCATGCACGTCCCCTTGCTTCCAAGAGGCGAACCGCCACCAGCACCCCTAGGCTGAGAAGGAGGAGGACCGCCGAAGCCTCGGCGGCCTCCCGAAAGCGGAGGGCCTGGACCAAGTCGTAGAGGTAGATGCTCACCATCTGCGTCTTCCCGGGAATGGAACCCCCCACCATGAGCACCACCCCGAACTCCCCCAGGGTGTGGGCGAAGGCCAGGAGGGTGCCGGAGAGGAGGCCGGGCCAGGTGAGGGGCAGGACCACCTTCAGCCAGATCTTGCCCCTGGGTACCCCCAGGGTCCTCGCCACCTCCAGGAGGTTCCGGTCCAGGGCCAGGAAGGCTTCCCGGTAGGCGGTGAGGGCGAAGGGGAGGCTGAAGAGGACGCTGGCAAAGACCAGCCCCTCAAAGCTAAAGGCCCAAGAGAGGCCGGTGAGCTTCCGCCAAGGCCCTTCGGGCCCTAGGAAGAGGAGGATGTAGAACCCCAAGACCGTGGGGGGCAGGACCAGAGGGAGGAGGAAGATGGCTTCCAGAAGGGCTTTCCCTGGAAATGAGCGGAAGGCCAGCCACCAGGCCAGGGGCACCCCGGTCAGAAGGAGGACGAAGGAAGCCGTCAGGGCCACCTCTAGGGAAAGGGTGAGGGCGGTCCAAAAGGGAGGTTCCAGCATCTACTCTCCCGGAAGCACAAAGCCGTAGCGTTTGAGAATGGCCCGGCCCTCGGGGCTTCCCACGAAGCGGTGGAAGGCCAGGACCTCGGGCCGGGCCCGGCCCTTGAGGACCACGTAGTTTTGCTCCAGGAGGAGGTGGCTTCCCAAGGGGGCTACCCAGTAGACCCCAGGGCGGGAGAGGCTTTCGTGGACGACCAGGGGCAGGGCCAGGATGCCCGCCTGGGTAGCGGTCAGGGCCAGCTGGGCCGTCTGGGAGATGTTTTCCCCGTAGACGAACTCAAAGCGGGGTTTGCCCCGCCGGAGGGGCTCCGTGTCCCAGTAGGCTTCTACTCCCTGGGTCAGGCTTTCCCAGGGGATTTCCGCCCAGGCGAGCTGAGCAAAGGGCTTGCTGAGCTTGGGAATGGGGGCGTCGGGCCGCCTTTTGATGAGGCCGTAGCGCTCCAAAAGGGTGACGGCGGCCCGGCCATAGGGGGCGTGGACGGGGTTGGCGATGGCCAGTCGGGTGATGCGGGGGTCCTTCAGGGCCTCCGGCCCGGGGGTGAGCCCCAGCTTCCGGTCCAGCCAGATGGCCATGCGCCCGATGGCGTAGGGCTTGCGGGTGCCCCGCTCGGTAAGCCCCTTTTCCTCTAGGAGCTTGGGGTAGATGCTCTCGGCGGAGAAGTAGAGGTCCGCCTCGAGGCCCTGGGTGAGCTGGGTGTAAAGCTTGCCCGAGGAGCCGAAGATGAGGGACACCTTGATCCCCGGGTTCTTGGCCTCAAACATCTGGGCCACCTCGCCGAGGGCGTACTGCAGGTCGGCGGCGGCCACCACCCGCACTTGGGCCTCTCCCAGGGCCACGCCGAGACTCAAGAGCCAGATGCTCCAAAGGACGGGTTTCATGCGTACCTCCTTTGCGACCACGGCAGGCGGCAGGGTTGCCCCCGCCACCCCGGGGCCCAAGGCCCGGCCCGGAAGGCCCAGGGGGTCTATCCGGGCTCGGAGGCTACGGGGATGCTAACCCTCGGGCTTATCCCCTGTCAACGAAGGCCACGGGCTTGCATAAGTTTGCAAGGGTGCTGTATCCTATAAGCCTCATGGTGGGAGACGCCCTCACCCGGCCCAAGGATCTTTTGGACTTCTCGGCCTACGGTCGCCAGGAGATCGAGGCGCTTTTGACCTTGGCGGAGAGGCTAAAGAGGGAGCGCTACCGCGGGGAGGAACTTAAGGGAAAGGTCCTGGCCCTTCTCTTTGAGAAGCCCTCCTTGCGCACCCGCACCACCCTCGAGGTGGCCATGCTTCACCTGGGAGGGCATGCCGTTTACCTGGACCAGAAACAGGTGGGCATCGGCGAGCGGGAGCCCGTGAGGGACATAGCCAAGAACCTGGAGCGCTTCGTGGAGGGGATCGCCGCCCGGGTCTACCGGCACGGGACCGTGGAGGAACTCGCCCGCTACGCCCGCATCCCGGTGATCAATGCCCTTTCCGACCGGGCCCACCCCTTGCAAGCCCTGGCGGACCTCCTCACCCTGAAGGAGGTTTTCGGAGGTTGGGAGGGCCTCGAGGTGGCCTGGGTGGGGGATGGCAACAACGTGTTGAACTCCCTTCTTGAGGTGGCTCCCCTGGTGGGCCTTAGGATGCGGGTGGCCACGCCAAGGGGGTATGAGCCGGATCCTGGCCTTTTGCAGAAAGCTGGAGCTTTCTTTACCCATGATCCCAAGGAGGCTGCCTTGGGAGCCCATGTCCTTTACACCGACGTCTGGACCAGCATGGGCCAGGAAGCGGAGCGGGAAAGGCGGCTCATGGATTTCAATGGGTTCCAGGTCAACGGGGAGCTTTTGCAACTGCTACGGCCCCAGGGCATTTTTCTCCACTGCCTTCCGGCCCACTATGGTGAGGAAACCACCGAGGAGGCGGTGTACGGGCCTCGGAGCCGGGTCTTTGACCAGGCGGAAAACCGTCTCCACACCGCTAAGGCCGTCCTCCTGCGCTTGCTAAGCTAGGGGTATGGTCCGGCCTTACCGCTTCTCCCTCGAGGAGTTTCTACGGTTGCCCCTGCCCGAGCGGGGTGTGGAGCTTTTGAGGGGGGAGATCTACCAGATGGCACCCATAGGCCCTCGGCATGCGTACATGGTCAACCGGCTCAACCGGCTCTTGGTGCAAACCTTCCCCCAAGCTTTGGTACAGCCCCAAGGTCCTTTGGCTTTGGGTGAGGATACCTATCTAGAGCCCGACCTGCTTCTGCTTCGGCCTAAGGACTATGGAGGAGCCTTGCCTGAGCCGGGGGATGTGTTGCTTTTGGTGGAGGTGGCTGAGGCCAGCTTGGCCTATGACCTGGAGAAGAAACTGCCTCTTTATGCCGAGGCAGGGATCCTCGAGGTCTGGGTGGTGGACTTGAACGCCTCTCGCCTCTTGGTCTTCCGGGGCCCTGCGGGCGACCACTACCGGGAGCAGCTTTGGCTTTCTCCTGGGGAAAAACTGGCTCCCTTGGCCTTCCCTGACATCCCTTTGGAGGTGCCGTGGTAAGGGTGGGGATCATCGGGGCCTCGGGGTATGGGGGTGGGGAACTGATCCGCCTCCTCAAGGCCCACCCCGGGGTGGAGCTGGTGGGGTTTAGCAGCCGCAAGCACGAGGGGAAACCCCTTTCCGCTGCTTGGCCCCAGCTATGGGATGAGGGGCGTTTTGGCACCCTGGAGGAGGTGCTGGAACAGGCTGAGGTGATCTTTTTGGCCTTGCCCAATGGACTTGCCATGGAGCTCGCTCCCAAGGCCTTGGAGGAGGGCAAGCGGGTCATAGACCTCTCCGGGGACTTCCGGCTTCCCCCGGAGGTTTACGAGTCCTGGTACGGGATCCCGCACAAAAGCCCAGAGCTCTACCGGGAGGCGGTCTATGGCCTTCCCGAGCTGCATCGGGGGGAGCTCGGGGGGGCGCGCCTGGTGGCCAATCCCGGGTGTTACGTGACGGCCACCACCTTGGCCCTGGCCCCTCTGGCGGCGGAAGGTGCCTTGCGAGGGGCCTTTGCGGTGGGTCTAAGCGGGGTTTCCGGGGCGGGCAGGGAAGGAGAGGGCACCTTTTTTGCCGAGGTGAACGAGAACCTTAAGCCCTACAAGGTGGGGGGTGTCCACCGCCATATACCGGAGATGGAAAGGAACCTGGGCCGCCTTTTGGCCCAGGGGCGCCCGGTGCGCACCCATGGGCCCATAGGAGAGGTGCGCCTTTCCTTTGTCCCCCACCTGGTGCCCATGACCCGGGGCATCCTGGTCACGGTGGAGGCGGTGGTGGAGGGGAACTGGGACCAAAAGGCTCTGGACGAGCTTTACCGGGACTTCTACGCCCAGGAACCTTTTGTGCGGATCACCGACGCCTTGCCGGAGACCAAGGGTACCTATGCTTCCAACCGGGTGGATGTGAAGCCTCTTTATGAAGCTAGAACAGGGCGTGTTATGGTGTTTGCGGCCTTGGACAACCTGGTGAAGGGGATGGCGGGGCAGGCGGTGCAGAACCTGAACCTGATGCTGGGTCTGCCTGAGGAGACCGCGCTTCCCAAGGAGGGCCTATGGCCGTGAGGCTTCCCCGGGGTTTCCGCGCCGGGGCCACCCGGGCGGGCATCAAGCCTTCCGGCAAGCCTGATCTCGCCCTGTTGGTATCCGGCCTTCCCGCTTCCTGGGCCTATGTGGCCACGCAGAACCGGGCTGCAGCCCCTTCCATCCACCGGGGTAGAGCCCTCTACGTCCAGGGTGGGGCCTTGCGGGCGGTGGTGGTGAACGCGGGCAACGCCAACTGCGCCACCGGGGAGCGGGGTTTCTTGGATGATCGGCGCATGGCCGAGGCTGCGGCCCTGCGCCTGGGAGTGCCCGTGGAGGAGGTCCTGACCGCTTCCACAGGGGTTATCGGGGTTCCCCTGCCCGTGGAAAAGGTGGAGGCGGGTTTGCCCCAGATAGAACTCACCCCCTACGCCGATGCCTTTGCCGAGGCCATCCTTACCACCGACTTAGTTCCCAAGGTGGCGGAGGCCGAGGTAGGGGGGGCGAGGATCGTGGGTATCGCCAAGGGCAGCGGGATGATCCATCCCAACATGGCCACCATGCTGGCCTTTGTGGTGACGGACGCCCTCGTTTCCCAAGAGGCTTTGCGGGAAATCTGGCGGGGCATTGTGGACCGCACCTTCAACCAGGTGACCGTGGACGGGGACACCTCCACCAATGACCTGGCCCTTCTCATGGCCAACGGGGCCCATGGGGAAGTTCCCTTGGAGCCTTTCGTGGAGGCGGTGGAGGGGGTGGCCCGGGAACTCGCCCGCCGGATTGCGCGGGACGGAGAGGGAGCCACCAAGCTCATGACGGTGCGGGTGGTGGGGGCGGCTACAGAGGAGGAGGCCAGGCGAGCGGCGAGGACCATAGCGGGAAGCGCTCTTTGGAAAAGTGCCCTTTACGGAAACGATCCCAACTGGGGCCGGATTCTGGCGGCCTTGGGCAACTCAGGGGCCCGGTTTGATACCCTAAGGGTAAGGATCCAGGTGCAGGGGATTCCCCTTTATGCCGGGGGCGCTCTTCCCTTTGACCGGGAGGCGGCCAGCCAGGCCATGCGCCGGGAGGAGGTGGAGGTCTTGGTGGACCTGGGTGAGGGCCAGGCGGAGGGGGTGGCCTGGGGGTGCGACCTCACCGAGGGGTACGTGCGCATCAACGCGCTTTACACCACTTGAGACATCCCTCTTGCGGGACAACCTCTGTTCTTGCCGGGTAAGTGAGGTTCCGCAACCACTGGGTTGCCCAAGGGTGTCTGGGGAGAAAGAAGAAGTAGTAGCGCTCTTTTCGGATATTCACCCGTATACGCACCTCACGCCACCGCTTGCAACACCTGGGTGATGGGTAGACCAACCTCCCCAAGAAGCCGGGCTACCACGCTCCAGGCCATCACCCACGCCTGTACCGGCCCCATCACCCCCTTCAGCCCCCGAACCCTCCCCACCGCTCCCACCAACCCCATCGGCCCCTTCAGCAGAGCAAAGACCATCTCCAGCTCCCACCTCTGCTCCAAAAGCCTCCGGTAAGCACCCCTGCCCCGCCGCTGCTTGTCCCCGGAGCCCCAAGCTCAACGGGCACGTGGAGCGGCTACAGCGGACCTTTAGGGAGGAGTTTTATACCCGACCTTTGCCCACGGGGCTTAGGGAGCTCCAGGCGGAGCTCGAGGCCTACCTTGACCACTACAACCGCAGGAGACCCCATAGGGCTCTGGGGGGCCTTGCTCCCTTGGAGTTTCTGGCTAGGATGCAGGAGGGGTCGGTTCCCCAAGGTGTCTCAAATGTAGTGGCCAATTACAGGGGATTGACGCCATGGAAGCGTTTAGATAAAGTGGGAAGTGGCCGGGCTTAGAAAAAGGTAGGTCTGGCCAAAGGAGGCAACGATGAAGAAGCTTCTCCTAAGCGGTTTGGTGGTCCTGGGTTTAGCGTTGGCACAGTCACCCTATGTGGGGGGTCATGTGGGGCTTTTTGGTGTATCGGGGGTGAACATTTTTAACGGAGGGGTTCATGCTGGTGTTGGTCTGCAGGGGGGCCTCGAGGTAAGGGGTGGCGTTGACTTCTCCTCACTCCTGGGTATCCTTATTACCGGTGTAAATGCGGACGTTTTGATGAACCTGAGCATACCGGGTTCGCAGGTTTACCCTTATGCGGGTTTGGGTGGTAACCTTTGGCTTTTTCCTGGTGGAATAACCAGCTTTGGTGTCCATGCTACTTTGGGCCTCAAGTACCCCATTGCTGGCGTTCCTTTTGTGGCTTTCTTGGAGGCACAGCCTACGTACGCCTTTGGGGGAAGCGCCTTTGGGGGAAGCGGAGCCTTTGTCTACTATCTAAAGCTTGGGGGTAACTACAGCTTCTAGTCAAAGGGGGTAACATGGAGGGGATGCGCTGGCATCTCCTCCTTTTCCTTGCGCTGCTATCCTCCTGCACCCGCCCCGATACCGCCCCGCCGGAGATGGGCTTGGTAGGGCCCCTGGGCGGGGCGGTGGCTCCAGGAAGGGAGGTTAGGGTTCAGGGTTATGCCTTTGATCCCTCGGGGGTGGTTAGTGTGCGGGCCAATGGGCAAGAGATCCTGCCCTCTGGGGAAGCGGGTAAGCGCTTGGTTCAGTTTCGTTTCCGCCTCCAGGCCCCGGCCTCTGGTAAGGTGGAACTTCTCCTGGAGGCAGAGGATACCCAGGGTAACCGGGCAGAGCGGCGGGTTCCCCTGGTGCTGGATGCGGTGCCCCCTCGCATCGTGGTGGAGCGGGTGGAACGGGAAGGGGGCTTGTACCGGGTTTATGGACGGGTGGAGGACAACGTCCAGGTGGACCGGGTGGTGGTGCAAGTGGGGGGTCGCTATATTCCCCTTTCCCTTCCCAAGGGGGCCATGGTGGCCTTTTCTGCGGAAGTGCCCGCTGGGGCTGTGCTGCTTGCGGTGGATGCTGCTGGGAACCGCACCAGCCGGCGTATTCCCTAAGGGAAGGGTGTGGTACACTCCTTGGGGCTATGAGGCCTAACGGCGACACCTTGGCGGACCTGGCCCGAGCGTTGAGGGGGACTCCCCTCGAGGCCAGCCAGGTTCCCAGGTTCCGCGAGATCGTCAGGCTTCTCCACCGGCTTCCCCCTGGGCGGGAGCGGGATGGGCTCTTGGCTGTGGCCTACCTTAGGCTCTACCAGCTTGTGGGCCAGGAGGAGGATTACCTTAAGGGTTACAGCTATGCGCGCACGGCGAAGCTGGAGCTGGTCCGGCTTCTGGGTGAGCGGCTAGGGGAGGGAAAGCGGTGAAGGAGCTTTTGGGTTTGCTGGCGGTTTGGAGCATCGTGCTTTCCGGGTTGGCCCTGGTGACGGGGGTTGTCCTGATCAAAAAGGGGAACAGGATCGCCCACCATTGGGCCATGTTGACGGCCACTTCCTTAGCCCTTTTGTTCCTGGTGTTCTATCTTGTCAAGTGGGCCCTTCACGGCACCACCGCCTACGGGGGGCCGGAGGCCTGGCGAGGGGCTTACTACTTCCTCCTCATCACCCACACCCTTTTGGCCGCCATCAACGGCCCCTTGGCCCTTTACGTGATCTGGAGGGCTTTTAAGGGAGAGTTCATCCTGCACAAGCGTTGGGCTAGGGTGTTGGTGCCCATTTGGCTATACGTGGCTGTATCGGGCTGGGTTATTTACCTGGCGCTGAAGCGCTACGGGGTGGAGACGGGCTCTATCGCTTTCTAGCAGGCTCCACCACAATCTTTCCATCCTGAACCCGAGCGATCTCGGGGCCCTGGGTGTCCTGTTCCTCTGGGGCCTGGGCCAAGTGGGGGCCGATGCGCACCTGCTTGGCAGCCAGCTCCAGGGCGAAGATGAAGCGCTCCTCATCGCCTCCAGCCCCCGCGTGGGCCAGGCCGCGCAGCTTGCCCACCACGATCACATCCCCCCCCGCCACCACCTCGGCCCCGGGGTTCACGTCGCCCAGAACCACCACGGTGCCGGGGTGCTCCACCCGCTCGCCGGAACGCAGGGTCTTGCTGAGGACGAGGGTGCCGGCGGGAAGGCGGTTTCTGGGAGGGATCAGGGTAAGGGGCCGGCCTAGCTCCAGGAGGGCTTCCAACACCTGTCCGGATACAGGCCCGGCCACCTCCACCTCGAGGGGAAGGCCCTCCGGCAACCTGAGGTTTCGGAGTTCTTCCGGGGTTTCCCCCCCGTCCAGGCGCAGGGCCAGGGCTTTGGGGGTGGCGCGGAGGCGCATGGCGCTATTCTACCTGGCCTGGGCTTCCTCCACCTGCCAGTAGGCGGCCATTACCTTGCGCACCGCGGGAAGGGCCACGCGGCTTCCCTCCCCCCCGTTTTCAAAGAAGGCCACCACCACCAGGGGAGGGTAGGGGGAGCCAGGCTCAGCAGGACCGTAACCCATGTACCAGGCGTGCTCGAGGCCCGCCCGCTTCCCCGGGGTTTCCGCCGTTCCCGTTTTGCCCCCCGTGGGCACGGGGAAGTCCCCCAGCACATGGCGGGCTGTCCCCTCTTTCACGGTCTTGCGTAAACCTTCCTGCAACACCGCCCAGAAGCGCCCAGGAACCGGTGTGAGCTGGGGTCTAACCTCCCTTTGGCCGATGCGTTTCACCAGGTGGAGGGTGGGCTTCTGCCCGGCGTTGGCTATGCTGGCTAGCATGCGGGCCACCTGGACCGGGGTGGCGAGGAGGGGTCCCTGCCCGATGGCCAGGGAAAGGGTTTCCCCTGGGTACCAGGGCTCCTTTAAAGCCTCCCGCTTCCAAGCGCGGGTCGGGAGAAGCCCCGTGCGCTCGGCGATTTCCAGCCCGGTAGCTTCCCCTAGGCCCAGAAGGCGGGCCCTTGCCGCCAGGCGGTCCACCACCCCCAGGGGATCCTGGGCCACCGCCTGGTAATACCAGGTGTTGCAACTCCAGGCAATGGCCTCCTTGACGGTCATGGGGCCCATATCCCGGGTGGCCCAGTTGCGGCGCACCTGGCCTCCAAAGACGATGTAGGGGCTGCACCGGAAGGTGGTGGAGGGGCTCGCGTATCCCTCTTCCAGAAGGGCGTAGCTGGTGGCCAGCTTAAAGGTGGAACCTGGGGCGTAGGGTTGCACCGCCCGGTTCAGGAGGGGAAGGTCCTTATCCTTAAGAAGGGCCTGGACCTCCTGGGGTATGGGCCGCTTGGCGAAAAGGCTCGGATCGAAGGATGGGGCGCTGGCCATGGCCAGAACCTCCCCTGTTTGGGGGTTCACGGCCACGATGGCCCCCTTGACCCGGGTAACGGGGGGAAGACCCTTGGATCTCCGCCCGGTGTTGATGTCGGCCAAGGCTTCCTCTAGGGCCTTTTCCGCTGCTCGCTGGAGGTCTAAGTCCAGGGTGAGGACCACGTCCTGCCCGGGGGTGGGTTCCTCCAGGATGGTCTCCCTCAAGCGTTCCCCCCGGACGTTGACCTCCACCGCCTTCACCCCGCGCTTACCCCTGAGGTAGGGCTCGAGGGCTGCTTCCAGGCCTGCCTGGCCCACTTGCTCGTCGGGACTGTATCCCCGCTTCACCTGGTCGGCGTTGGCCTGAAGCACGTACCCTAGCACGGGGCCCGAGATGGGGTTGGGGTAGGAGCGCTCGATGCGCTCCACCAGCTTGAGGTTTTTCTGTCCGGCGGTGATCTCAGCTAGGGTGGGAAGAAGGTGTTCGGGCACCCCTGCTTTGAGGACGGTGGGACCGTGGACCTTGGGAAGTTCCTTCAAGCCCAAGAGGGGGAGGAGCCTTTCCTTGAAGGCCACCTCGCCCCCTTCGTACACCAAATCCACCACCAGGCGGTCCTGGGCGATCACCCGCCCCTTGCGGTCCAGGATGCGGCCCCGGGGGGCGGGGATGCCCTCGGTCTTCAGGTAGTTGCCCCGGCTCCTTAGGGCGTACCGCTCGTGCTCCAACACCTGGAGGTGCCAGGCCCTTAAGGCCAGGAGGCCGAAGGCCAGGAGAAAGAAAAGCATGAGGGCGTAAAGCCGGCTGGTCATGGCCGTGGAGAGGGTGGCCCAAAGCGCCAGGCCAGGAGGACCAAGGGAAGGGTGAAGAGGCCCTCCAGGAGAAGGTCCAGGGGCAGGAAGGCGGGAAGTTCCAGGCGCAACCAGTAGGCCACCAGGAAGTAACCCGCCCACTTGGCGGAAAAGGCCCAGAGGAAGGAGAAGAGGACCCCGGGAACCTCCCCCGGGGCCAGGCGGCGGCTTGCCGCATAGAAGGCATAGCTGGCGCTCAGGAGCCCCACCGCATGGAGGCCCAAAAGCCCGTAGCCCAGGAGGTCTTGCACAAGTCCAAGAAAAAAGGCCCAAGGGAGGCCCAGGTAATAGGGAAGGCTACGGGCATAAAGGAGGGCCAGGACCAGGAAGAGGTCAGGGGCCATCAACCCCTGGGGCCAGAGGGCTCCTAGGAATCCGGAGAGCACAAGGGTGAGGAGGAGAAGGATCCCCATCATAAGGGCCTCAGCACGATAACCTCCTCCAGTAGGGAAAGCTCCACCAGAGGCTTGACCCAAGCCCGTAGCTTTAAACCGCCTTGGACGCGCTCGATGCGTTCCACCCGGCCCACGGGGATCCCGTCCGGGAAAAGGCCCAAGGGCGCTCCCGTGAGCAGGAGGTCTCCCGGAGCCACCTGGACCGTGGGGGGGAACTCCGCCACCAGGTGGTCAGGGGGAACACCCCGGGCCACTCCCCGCCCCGGGGCCTTTTCCGGCCGAACGCCCACCTGGCTTTCCGGGTCTAGGAGGGTACGCACCAGGGCCCGGCGTTCCTCCACCTCCACAATGAGCCCCACCAGCCCTTCCGGAGCGGTCACCGGCATGCCCACCCGGAGGCCATCCCGCTCCCCTAGGCCCAGGATCAGGCGGCGGTAAAGGCCGGAGAGGTCCTCCCCCACCACCGGGGCCACCGCCACCACCCCGGGGGCCTGCGAGGCCCGCACCTTGAGGGCCCGGGAAAGGCGCTCCACCTCGAGGCGAAGCCTTCGGTTTTCGCTTTCCAGCTGGGCGAGCTTAGCCTTCAGGGCGCGGTTTTCCCCGTAGAGGTCCTGGCGATTAAGGAGAATGGAGGAGGCAGCCCGCAGGTTCTGCCCCAGGCGGTGGCCCAGGGCGGGCAGGGGAGCGGTGAGGGGGGAAAGGGTGAGGGCGAGGCGGGGGGCGAGAGGACGCGTTAAGGCTGCCATGGCCAGGCCCAAGGCCAGGAGGAAGAGGAAGAGCCCCCGCCGAAAGGCCACTTCCCTCACGGCCTGAACCCCCTTTCCCAAAGGAGGGCAAAAACCCGGGCCACGGGCAGGCCCACCACCGTGTAGAAATCCCCCACGATCCCCTCCAAAAGGGCCATGCCTAGACCCTGGGCTCCGTAGCCGCCTGCCTTGTCCAGGCCCTCCCCGCTTCGCACGTACCAGGCGATCTCCTCCTCGGAGAGGTTGCGGAAGCGGACCTGGGCGGTGTGTACCTCCGCCACCAGATCCCCTGGGGTGCGCAGGTAGATGGCGGTGTGAACCAGGTGGGTTCTCCCGGAGAGGAGGCGGAGGAAGAGGTGGTTTTCCGTCCGATCCTTGGGTTTGCCCAGCACCCGGCCGTCCAGGTCCACCACGGTATCCGCCGCCAACACCCACTCCCCCGGCACCCTTTCCCCCTTGTGCCGGGCCAGGGCCAGGGCCAGCTCCTGGGGGTCTGAGGGGAGGCCTTCCCCCTCCTCCTCCACACCGGGAGGCACCACCCTTAAGGGGAAGCCCAAGGCCTCGAGGAGAGCCCTGCGCCTGGGGCTTCCCGAGGCCAGGGTTAGCACTAGAGGGGTTGCCCTTCCTGCCATAACCTTAGGATCTCCTCCCGGTAGCGTTCCGCCAGGGCGGGGCTTTGCAGGATCAGAAGGTTCTCGTTGTTCACCTGCCAGGCCCTGGCGGTGAAGTTGTAGCTTCCCGTGATCACGAAGGTGCTGTCGATCAGCATCACCTTGTGGTGGAGGGTGTAGGGGTTGCCGTCCTTCCGCACCTCCACCCCAGCCCGCAGGAGATCCTCCTCCCGGCTATCCTTAAGGTTGCGGCTTTCCAGGAGAACCTGCACCCTTACCCCCCTTTCCTGAGCCTGGACCAAGGCCTTCACCACCTCCGGGTCCGTGAGGACAAAGGCTGCCACCAGGATCTCCTGTTGGGAGGCCCGAAGCCTTTCCAAAAGGGCTTTCCGGCCCAGGGCTCCCCCTTTGGGACTAAAGTAGGCGGTGCCCTCCGCCGGCACGCCCCCTTCTAGGCTGAAGGTAATTGGTGTCCCTAAACCTTCCTTGGTACCCGTGAAGAGGGCTTGGAACTCCCGGGCATAACCCTGGGCTAGAATGGAAGAGGGCAACAAGAGGCTGTTTTCATTGTTTCGGGCAAAAGCGTTCCAGGTCATGTTGGTGCTTCCCGTCCAGACCGTCTGCCCGTCCACCACCAAGAACTTGTGGTGCATGAAGCCTTCCCGTTCATCGAAGCACACGGGGATTCCCACGATCTCCTCGCAGTCCAGGGACAAAGGCCGGATGCGCTCCCGTAGGGCCGCCTGGGGTACACGGGGAGTTTCCCCTTGCTGGCCCAAGGCCCCACCCACGAGGTAGCGGCGGAAGTCGTTTCGGTAATCGCTTTCCCCGTAGAGCCTAACCCTCACCCCTCGTTTCTTAGCCCTGAGCAAGGCCTTGGCGATCTCCAGGTCGCGAAACTCGTAGAAGGCCCCATCCAGGCTTTCCTTGGCTCCGTCCATAAGGGCGATGAGCCGGGCCTTGGCGGCCTCCCCTTCCCGGGGCATGAAGTAGGCCTCCACACCCCCTGCTTCCGCCTGTGGGGGAGGTGGGGGGAGGCCCGGACGGAGCTCCTGGAAAAGCCAAAGGAGGAGGATGACCAGGAGGAGCAAATAGCCGGGAAGCCCGGCCAGGGCGGGCTTTTTCCGCCGCCTTTTAAGTACCCCGTCGTGGCTTGCGCCACGACGGGGGGCCCCAAAGAGGCCATGAGCACGCCACTTTGGCTTTGGCCGGTGAGGCAACCTTTGCGTGCGGGTACTTAGTACCCATCCCCGACTTCCCCCTTCACCAGGGCTACCCCGCTGGAGGTACCCAGCCGGGTGGCCCCCGCCTCGAGGAGCTTGATGGCGGTTTCCCGGTTGCGGATACCTCCTGCGGCCTTGACCTGGGCCCGGCCCCGGGCCACCCGTACCAGGAGTTCCACGTCCTCCAGGCTGGCCCCCCGGGGTCCAAAGCCGGTGGAGGTTTTCAGGAAGTCGGCCCCGCCCCGGATGGCGGCCTCGGCCAGGTGTTCCAGAGCCTCAGGGGTGAAGTGGCCGGTCTCCAGAATCACCTTGAGCACCGCCTTGGGAACTGCCTGGCGCACGGTGCGGATTTCTTCCTCAATGTAGGCGTAATCCCCAGCCAGCGCCCGGCCCAGGTGGATCACCATGTCCACCTCATCGGCTCCCTGGGCGAAGGCCAAGGCGGCCTCGAGGGCCTTGACTTCCTTGGCCTGGTAGCCTAAGGGGAAACCCACCACGGTGACCAAGCGAAAGGGGGCATGGGGGTAATGCTCCCGCACTAGGGGGAGGTAGGAGGGGGGGATGCAGAGGCCGAAAAACCCGTATTCCAGGGCTTCCTCCGCCACCTTCACGATCTCTTCCGGGGTGGCGGTGGGTTTTAAAAGGGTGTGGTCAATGTGGGCGGCCAGGTCCATACCCTGCCATCATACGCAAGGGATGTGATAGGATGAAAAGAGGCCCCTTGGTGGGGCTTTTTTTGAGGTCGAGATGCTGGCTGTGGGAATCGTCGGTCTACCCAACGTGGGCAAGTCCACCCTCTTTAACGCCCTAACCCGGGCACAGGCTTTAGCGGCCAACTACCCCTTCGCCACCATCGACAAGAACGTGGGCGTGGTATCCCTGGAGGACGAAAGGCTTTACGCCTTGCAGGAGGTATTTGCCAAGGGGGATCGCAAGCCTCCGGTTGTCCCCACCCATGTGGAGTTTGTGGACATCGCGGGCCTGGTCAAGGGAGCCCACAAGGGGGAAGGCCTCGGCAACCAGTTTCTGGCCCACATCCGCCAGGTGGCGGCCATCGCCCACGTGCTCCGGTGTTTTCCCGATCCCGATGTGGTGCACGTGATGGGCCGGGTGGATCCCCTGGAGGATGCGGAGGTGGTGGAAACCGAGCTTCTCCTGGCCGATCTCGCCACCTGGGAAAGGCGGCTTGAGCGGCTTAGGAAGGAAGCCCGGGCCAACCGGGATCTGGGCCCCACCCTCGAGGCGGCGGAGGCCCTTTACGCCCATCTGCAAGGGGGGAAGCCCGCCCGCACCTTCCTCTTAAACGAAGCGCGGGGAGAGGATGCCGAGCTTCGCCGCCTGCTTAAGGAAACCCCCCTCCTCACCGCCAAGCCAGTGATCTACGTGGCCAACGTGAGCGAGGAGGACCTGCCTGAGGGGGATGGCAACCCCCATGTGCAGGCGGTGCGGGAAAGGGCCAAGGCCGAGGGGGCGGAGGTGGTGGTGGTATCCGCCCGGCTGGAGGCGGAGCTGGCCGAGCTTTCCCCAGAGGAGGCACAGGAGCTTCTCGCCGCTTACGGCTTGAGGGAGAGCGGCCTTCGGCGCCTGGCCCAGGCGGGGTATAGGGCCCTTGGCCTCATCACCTTCTTTACCGCTGGGGAAAAGGAGGTGCGGGCCTGGACGGTGCGCCGGGGAACCAAGGCCCCTGAGGCGGCGGGGGAGATCCACTCCGACATGGAGAAGGGCTTCATCCGGGCTGAGGTCATCCCCTGGGAAAGGCTGGTGGAGGCTGGGGGATGGGCTAGGGCCAAGGAAAGGGGTTGGGTGCGCCTCGAGGGCAGGGAGTACGAGGTCCAGGATGGGGATGTCCTCTACGTTCTCTTCAACGTGTGATCCCATGGGCTTGGCCCAGGCGAACCCTAAAGGGATTTGACGGGAGGTCCTCTTTGCCCTACAATCTTGATGGCTTTGCCCATTAGGGCAGGCACCTTGTGCGCTGGGGCGTCGTCTAATGGCAGGACAGCGGACTTTGGATCCGCCGGTCGTGGTTCGAGTCCACGCGCCCCAGCCAATTTTTTTCACATCCTTTTCGCAACCCTTGGATAAACTGGCCCCGTGGCGACGGATTATCCGGGGCTTCTCCTATTAAGCCGCAACGAAGCCCTGCGGGCCTATGTGGATCTGGTGCTTTCCGAGCGGGGCATCCCCGTCCGCCACTTTGACCTGGCCCGGGAAGGGCTCTTTTGGCTATTGGACCATACGCCCCGGTATGTGCTTTTGGACCAGGACCTGGACGTGGATTCCTTTGCCGTGGCGGCCCGCATCCGGCATGTGCGCCGGCTCAAGGAGGTGCCCTTGGCGGTGCTCATAGAGCCCACCGAGAAGCACCGGACCACCGCCGAGGTGGTACGGGTGAAGGCCATAGAAAAACCCCTCACCCGGGACAAGCTCTTGCGCTTTTTGGGTTTGGGGTAGGCCCATGTAAACTGATGGGCGTGCGGGTGTTCCGCTTCCTCTTCCTGTCCCTGGCCGGACTTCTTGCGGGCGCAGGCCTGGCCCTGGGGTATCTGGCCTACGCCTACACCCGCGACCTCCCCGACCTCTCCCAGCTGGACCGCTTGCGGCTCACCGCCACCTCCACCCTCTACGCCCGGGACGGCACCCCCCTGGCCCAGATCGCCAGCGTGGAGGAGGGGCGGGCCATCCACCGCGGCCTGGTGCGCCTGGGCGAGGTTTCCCCCGCGGCGGTGGCCGCTTTGGTCTTCTCCGAGGACCGCCGTTTCTTCGGGCACTACGGGGTGGACGTGGTACGGCTGTTCGGCGCCCTCTACGCCATCCTGCGGGGGGATCTCCAAGGGGGAAGCACCATCACCACCCAGGTCTTGAAGAACACCCTCCTCCGCGACCTGGCCCAGGACCGCTCCTTGGAGCGCAAGTTCAAGGAGTGGGTTCTGGCCCTGGAGGTGGAGCGGCGCTACACCAAGGCGGAGATCCTGGAAATGTACCTGAACGTGGTCCCCTGGGGGGGCAACGCCGTGGGGATCAAGGGGGCGGCGGAGGCCTACTTCGGCAAGGACCCCGCGGCCCTCACCCTGGCCGAGGGCCTCTACCTGGCCTCCCTGGTGCCCGCGCCCAACGCCCGCTACGCCGACCTCAAGGGGGTGCGGGGGCGGATGCGCCACCTCCTGGACCAGATGGTGGCCGAGGGCTGGGTGAGCCCCGAGGCGGCGGAGGCCGCCTGGCGGGAGCCCATCGCCCCCAGGGGATGGCGGGTGCGCTACGACGAGGAGGGGAACCTCCTGGAGGCCGAGCTGGTGGACCCCGAGGCCCGCATCCTCAGGCAGCTGGACTACCGCATGGCCCCCCATTTCGTCCTGGAGGTGCGCCGCTTCCTCGAGGCCCGCTTCGGCCGGGAGAAGGTCTATGGGCAGGGGGGGCTCAGGGTCTACACCACCCTGGACCCCGCCATGCAGCGGGCGGCGGAGGCCGCCGCCCGGAACGCGCGGCTGCCCGACGGGGCGGAGCTGGCCCTGGTGGGCCTGGACCCCGAGACGGGAGAGGTCCTGGCCCTGGTGGGAGGGGTGCGGCGGGAGGGGGATGAGTACAACCGGGCCACCCGGGCCCTGCGCAACCCCGGGAGTGCGGTGAAACCCTTTGTCTACGCCACCGCCTTCGAGGAGGGCTGGACCCAGGCCACCTTGGTTCCCGACCGCCCCTTGGAGTTCCCCGACCCCAGCCAGAAGGGAGGGGTATGGCGGCCCAGGAACTTCTCCGGCACCTTCCTCAACCGGGAGATCACCCTGCGCCAGGCCCACAACCTCTCCCTCAACCTGCCCGCCATCTACACCGCCCAGGCCGTAGGGGTGGAGAAGGTGGCGAGGAAACTCTCCCAGGCGGGTTTTGCGGTGAAGTATCCCACCCTGGCCATCGCCATCGGGGGCGCCTCCATCACCCCGGTGGACCTGGCCGCGGCCTATGCCGCCTTCGTCAACGGGGGCTACCGGGTTACTCCCATCTACGTGAAGCGGGTGGAGGATGCCCAGGGACAGGTGCTTTACCAGGCTTTCCCGGAACGGCGGCGCCTCTTTGATCCCCTGGTGGCCTACCAGGGGTGGGACCTCCTGAAGGGGTATGTCTACGACCTGGGGGAGAAGGGTCTGGCCAAAGGGGCCCGCATCCCAGGGCGGGTGGTGGGGGGAAAGACCGGTACCACCAACGAGGCCCGGGACCTGTGGTTCGCCGGGGTTACCCGGGGGCTTTCCGCAGTGGTCTGGGTGGGCCGGGACGACAACAAGCCCTTGCGCATGGGAGGGAGGGAGCCTTCCAGCTCCGTGGTCAACCCTCCCATTTGGCGGGAGTTCGTGGCGGGGGCCCTGAGGGGAAGGCCTGGAGGGGATTTCCCTCCGCCTGCGGGCCTGGTGCAGGTGGGGATAGATCTCCTTTCAGGCCAGCCTTCCCAGGGGGGGATAAAGGCTTGGTTCCCTCAGGGGAAGGTACCCGTGCCCGCCCTGCGGGCCCCGCCCTCGGAGGGGGCTGGGTCTCTTCAGGAAACCCCTCCGGCTGGGGCGGAGCCTACGGACTACCCCCCGGGTTCTAACGAGGAGGCTTTCCCTGCCCCCCCACCTGGGCAGTGAGGACCTCGAGGAGGAGGCTGTGCTGGAACGCGTGCGCATTGTCTTGGTGGAACCCCAGGAGCCCATGAACGTGGGGGCGGTGGCCCGGGCCATGCGGAACTTTGGCCTTTCGCGGCTTTACCTGGTGAATCCCTCGCCCCGGGTGGGCCCTCCATGGGCCCGGGAGGCCTACTGGCTGGCGGTGCATGCCGAGGAGGTGCTAAACCGGGCGGTGGCGGTGGGAAGCCTCGGGGAGGCCCTCGAGGGGGTGAGCTTCGTGGTGGCCACCACGGGAAGACCCCGGGAGCTTTACCCGGCCCCGGTGGTGACGGCCCATGAGGTGCCGGCCCACGTGCTTTCCGTAAAGGGAGAGGTTGCCCTGGTCTTTGGCCGGGAAACCTTTGGCCTCACCAACGAGGAGCTGGACCTGGCCCACCTCATCGGCACCATCCCCACCGCTCCCGATCAGCCTTCCTTGAACCTGGCCCAGGCGGTGGTGGTCTTTGCCTATGAACTTTACCAGGCTTGGTTGCAGCAGGGCGGTACGGTATCCCAGGAGGAACTGGCGGATGTGGCGGCCCTGGAGGGATTCTTCGCCGATTTAGGGCGGTATGTGCTGGAGATCGGGTTCACCGACCAACACCGCCACCCCTACGCCATGCGCCGCTTGCGGCGCATCTTCCACAAGGCCCGGCTTTCCCCGGGGGAGGTGCAACTCCTTAGGGGGCTTCTCCACCAAAGCCGGTATGCGGTGGCCTCCCCCCGGAACAAGGAGGGAACGAAGGGAAAGGATGGCTAGCCACAGCCTTTACCGATTGGTGCGCCTGGCCCAGCGGCTTTTGCCGCCTTTAATCGCCGCGGTGGTGGTGGTCTTTGAGCTGGCCCTTCTGCCCTACCGGCACGTGGATGGCCTCCTCTGGCTACGGCTCGGTTTTTACGGCCTGGTGGGGCCTCTGGTCACCTATGCGGTGCTGGAGTGGATCGCCCAGGAAACCCTGGAGAAGGTGCGGGCGGAAAGGGCCTTGGAGGAGGCGAACCGTCGCCTTTTGGCGGCAGGGCGGGTGTTCCGCGAGGCCTTGGAGAGCGAGAACCTCGAGGAGGCGGTCTCCCGCATCGCCCGGGCTTTGGGGGAGACCTTGGGATACCCCGTGGCCCTCGAGGCCGAGGGGGTCCATGCCGGGGAGGAATGCGGGGGGATGCGGGTGGAGCTTCCGGGTTTGAAGGGGTACCTGGAAGCCTGCCCTCCGGAGCCGGAACGGGTGTTTTTGGAGGTGCTGGCCCACGAGGTGGCGGGGGCCCTGCAATCCGTGGTGGCCCGGAGCCGGGACCGCCTTACCCTTTTTGAGGTGGACCAGGCCCTCAAGGCGGAGGCCAACCTGGACCGCCTCCTGGAAGGGCTTCTGGAGCGCATCCAGGCCTGGGCGGAGGCGGAGGGGGGTGGGGTTCTCCTCTTGGACGAGGAGGGGTTTTTGGTACCCCGGGTGGTGCGGAACCTGGCCCTGCCCTCCCATCCCTTCCTGCCGGATGGCGTGTGGAAGGGGAGCCTCGAGGGGCCGGTGTTCGTGGATGAGGAGACCCTGGCCCTGCCCCTGAAGGCCCGGGAGACGGTGGGGGTGTTGGTCCTCAAGGGCAAAGGCCTTTCCCGGCGCATCCCTTTCCTCTCCTTCCTGGCCTCCCAGGTGGCCTTGGCGGTGCGCAACGCCCAGGCCTACCTCAGGGCCGAGGAGCTCGCCATCAACGAGGAGCGCACCCGCATCGCCCGGGAGATCCACGACGGCATCGCCCAGAGCCTGGCCTTCATGGCCTTGAAGCTGGACCTGGCGGAGAGGCTTCTTGCCAAGGACCAGGAGGCGGCCCTGAAGGCCTTGACCGAGGTGAAGGAGACCCTGAGGGCGCAGATCCGGGAGGTGCGCCGGAGCATCTTCGCCCTGAGGCCCATTGACCTGGAGCGCTACGGCTTCCTGGAATCCGTGCGCCGCTACGCCCAGGCTTTCGCCGAACAGGCGGGTTTCCGGGTACAGCTCGCCCTGCCGGAGCGGGTGGGGCTTTCCCAGGCCAGCGAGCTGGTCCTCTTCCGGGTCCTGCAGGAGGCCCTCACCAATGCCGCCAAGCACGGGAGGCCCAGCCGGGTGGAGGTGGAACTCCTCCCCTTGGGGGAACGAGGGGCCAGGCTCGTGGTGCGGGACAACGGGAAAGGGTTCCAAAACGCCGAGGCCCAGGGCTTAGGTGGGTTTGGCCTCACCCAGATGCGCGAAAGGGTGGAGGCCCGGGGTGGGCATTTCCAGGTGCGTTCGGAGCCGGGAAAGGGCACGGAGGTGGTGGCGGAGGTTCCTTACTGAGGGCCTGCTTATCATGGGAGGCATGGACCGTCCCGTACGGGTGCTCTTTGTCTGCTTGGGGAATATCTGCCGAAGCCCCCTGGCGGAGGGAGCCTTCCGCAAGCTCATCCGGGAGCGGGGCCTCGAGGCCCGGTTTGAGGTGGATTCCGCCGGCACGGGGGCTTGGCACGCCGGGGAGCCCATGGATCCCCGGGCCCGCAAGGTGCTGGAGCGGGAAGGGGCCTACTTTCCCCATGTGGCCCGGCAGATGACCCGGGAGGATGCCCTCCACTACGACCACATCCTGGTGATGGACCGGGAGAACCTGGCGGAGGTGCAAAGGCGTTTCCCCGAGGCCATGGGGAAGGTGCGCCTCCTCCTGGACTACCTGGGCGGGGGGGAGGTGCCGGACCCGTACTACGGGGACCTGGAGGACTGCCAAGAGGTCTACTGGATGGTGGAAGCGGCTGCCAGGGCTTTCCTGGACCGCCTTTTGGGGGAGGATGGACCCCAGGAAACTCCTTGAACGGGCGGGGCTTGAGGCCAAGGGTGCGCCTGAGCCCCTCTACGGCGGGGATATTTCCCGGGTGTACCGCCTGGGGGCCTATGTGGTGAAGCTTTCGCCGAACCCTCCTTTAGGCCTCTTCCCCGCGGAAGCCCGGGGGCTTAGGGCCTTGGCCGAGCGAGGGGTGCGGGTGCCCCGGGTGTTCTTTGCCTCCGAGGAGGGATTGATCCTGGAATATCTGCCGGAAGGCCCGCCCGATTGGGAGGGCTTGGCCCGCATGTTGGCGGGGCTACACCGCCAGCGCGAGGCCAGCTACTGGGCTGAGGCGGGGTTTTTGGGCACCTTCCCCCTACCAGGCGGGGAGGGGAGGGAGTGGACGGAGTTCTTCTTTTCGCGGTGCATAGAGCCCCTCTTGCGGGCCACCTGGGACCGCCTGGAGGGCTTAGGACCCAAGGTGGAGGCCCTCTACCAAAAACCCCTGCCCGCCGAGGGTCCAGCGCCTCTCCATGGGGATCTTTGGCACGGCAACGTTCGCTTCACCCTGGAGGGGCCCGCTCTGCTGGATCCCTCCTTTTTCGTGGGGGAGCGGGGGGTGGATCTGGCCATGATGCGCCTTTTTGGGGGTTTTCCCCAGGAATTCTGGAGGGCCTACCGGGCCCTTTACCCCATACCGGAAGAGGTGGAAAGGGCCTTGCCCCGGTACCAGGTGTACTACCTCCTGGCCCATGTGTACTTCTTCGGCGAGGGCTACCTCGATTCCCTATGGAAGGCGATTTCCGCCTCTTAGGTCCCATTGACTGGCTGCAACTCCTCGCCCAGGGGGGGAAGACCGGGGTTTTTGCCGTGGAGGCAGGGGAGGGAAAGGGGGAGGTTTACCTGGAGCAGGGCCGGCCCGTTCATGCGGTGTTCGGGGAGAAGGTGGGGCAGGAGGCCTTGCTGGAGGTGCTGGCGTTGAAGGAGGGGCGCTTTCGCTTCCTGCTTGGCGTGCGACCTCCCTTGGGTTCCCTGGAAGGACCCCTCGAGGCCTACCTCTTGCAAGCGATCCGCCTTTTGGACGAGCGGGTGGAGGTGGGCCCTTTTGACCTGGTGCGGCCGGGGTCCCGGGCCCAGGTGGTCCAAAGTACCCTGGACCCCGTGGAGCTTTCCCTCCTTTTGGCCCTGAAAAGCGGCCAAAGCCCCTTGGACCTGGCTTCCCAGCTCACCCTTCCCCTGGGGGAGGTGCTCAGGCGCCTGGGCCACCTGGCCCGGTTGCGCCTGGTGGAGGTATTCCCCCGGGTGCCCCGCACCGCCCGGCTTCGGGTGGCCCTGGGGCGGCAGGGGGCGCAGGTAGATGCCTTGCTCCTTTCCGCTTGGCGGGAGCATTACGGCCCCTTCCAGCGGGTAAGGGTGAAGGCCCAGAAGGAGGTTCTCCTTTCAGTGGAGGGCGCGGAGGGCTTAGGGGTGGAGATCCGCCTTGCGCCGGAGCTGCTTCTCTTCCACGGGTTTCAGGTGGGGGAGGAGGTCTTGGTGTGGCCGGAAGTGTGAGGCATGGTATCCTTCCCCCATGGCGGAAGCGTTGGTGGCCCTGGAGTCAGCCCTCCTCACCCATGGGTTGCCTTACCCCCTGAACCTGCGCACCGCTAAGGCCCTGGAGGAGGCGGTACGGGCCGAGGGGGCCATCCCCAAGACCATCGCCCTGGTGCGGGGAGAGGTGCGCCTTGGCCTTTCCCCAGAGGAAATGGAGGCCCTGGCCCAGGGGGGTGCGGAGAAGGCGAGCCTCTGGAACCTCTCCGCCCTCTTGGTCCAGAAGAAAAGCGCCGGGACCACGGTGGCGGCCACGGTCCACCTGGCCCACCGCCACGGGATCGCGGTCTTCGCCACCGGGGGGATCGGGGGGGTGCACCCTGAGCCCTTTGACGAGAGCGCCGATCTCTTGGCCCTTGCCCGCACCCCCATCCTGGTGGTGTCCTCGGGGCCCAAGGCCATCCTGGACCTGAGGGCCACCCTGGAGCGCCTGGAGACCCTGGGGGTTTCCGTGGTGGGCTACCGCACGGACCGCCTGCCCGCCTTCTTTTCCCCTTCCTCCCCCTTCCCCGTGCCCGCCCGGGTGGAAACCCCCCTCGAGGCCGCCTTGGTGCTCCGCAAGTCCCGGGAGCTGGGCCTGGGGGCAGTGCTCCTGGTGAACCCTGTCTCCCAGGGCCTGCCCTACGAGGAGGTGGCCTCTTGGGTGGAGGAGGCCAACCACCAAGCGGCCCGGGAGGGGATCTTCGGTAAGGCCCTTACCCCCTACCTGCTGCGGCGCCTTTCCGAGCTTTCCCAAGGGGAGACCGACCGGGTCAACCAGAGGCTTCTCCTGGAAAACGCCCGCCTGGCGGCCCGGGTGGCCCTGGCCTTCGCCGGGCTAGAATAGCCTTGTGTGCGAACTGGGGGAAAGGTTAAGGCGGGCCCGGGAGGAGAAGGGGCTTTCCCTTAAGGAGGCGGCGGCGCGGTTGGCCTTGAAGGCCAGGGTGCTGGAGGCCCTCGAGGCCTGCCGCTTTGAGGAGCTCCCCGAACCCGCCTTGGCCCGGGGCTACCTCCGGCGCTACGCCCTTCTCCTGGGGCTGGATCCCGAGCCCCTTCTGGCCCTTTATCCCTTGGCCCCCACCTTTCCGCCCCCACCCCCGCCGGCTTCCCGGCGCCCTTTCCCCTGGTTTCTTTTGCTGGCCTTGGCCCTTTTGGGAGCCTTAGGGTATGGGGCCTACCTGGTCTTGCGTCCAGCCCCCGCGCAGACGGTAAGCCTGCCCCCTGAGCCCCCGCCCAAGCCTCCGGAGCGCTATGGGCTTCGGGTGGTAAGCGAGCCCCCAGGAGCCCGGGTGTACCTGGATGGCTTCTACCTGGGCCAGACGCCCTTGGCCTCGCCACCCCTGGAAGGAGGCAGGCGCCTTCTTAGGTTGGAGCTACCCGGGTACGAGCCGGTGGAGGAGGAGGTGAACCTGGACCGGGACCTCTCCTTGAGGTACCGCCTGGTTCCCAAGCCTTCGCCTGCGCCCACCTCTAGCAATCCCCAAGCGGAAGTTTCCCCGGGGAAGCTGGTGCTTCGCCTTGAGGGCCGGAGCTGGCTCAGGGTCACCCGGGGGGATAAGCGCCTGTACGAGGGCATCCCCGAGGTGGGGGCGGAGCTCAGCTTTGACCTCCCGGTGGAGGTGCGCTCGGGGAACCCCGGGGCGGTGCGGGTTTTTCTGGATGGCAAGGACCTTGGGCCCTTTGGGGAGCCGGGGAAGCCCCTTACCCGTCGCTTTGAAGCCCCATGATGCGGAAGCTTGGAGGGGGGCTATACTGGTTTGTTGGAGCCCCGAGGATGGCCCTTTGGGCTGATGGGGCTCCTGGAGGTCTATGGCCAAGATCGGCTTTGTGAGCCTGGGCTGCCCCAAGGCCCTGGTGGACTCGGAACAGATCCTCTCCCGGCTGAAGGCCCTCGGCTACGAGACGAGCTCCACCTACGAGGAGGCGGAGCTGGTGGTGGTGAACACCTGCGGCTTCATCACCCCGGCCATCGAGGAGAGCCTCGAGGCCATCGGGGAGGCCTTGCGGGAAAACGGCAAGGTGGTGGTGACGGGGTGCTTGGGGGCCAGGCCCGAGGTGATTCGGGAAAGGTACCCCAATGTGCTGGAGGTCACCGGCCCGGGGGAGGTGGAGCGGGTCTTGCAGGCTGTGCAGGAGGTGCTTCCTGCATCCCGCAACCCTCTTTTGGACCTTATCCCGCCCCAGGTGAAGCTCACTCCCCGGCACTACGCTTACCTAAAGCTTTCCGAGGGATGCGACCACCGCTGTAGCTTCTGCATCATCCCCAAGCTGAGGGGAGGCTTGCGCTCCCGCGACGCCGGGGAGGTCCTGGCGGAGGCCGCCCGACTGGTGGCCACGGGCACCCGGGAACTCCTCCTCATCGCCCAGGATCTCTCCGCCTACGGGGTGGACCTCCGCCACCGGGAAAGCTTCTGGGGTGACCGCCTGGTGAAGGCGGAGCTTAAGGACCTCCTTACCCACATGGCGGAGCTTGGAGCCTGGATACGGCTGCACTACGTCTACCCTTACCCCCATGTGCGGGAGCTTCTTCCCCTCATGGCCGAGGGCAAGGTGCTGCCCTACCTGGACGTGCCCCTGCAGCACGCCTCGGAGCGCATCCTGCGGCTTATGCGCCGCCCCGGGGGGTACGAGAGCCACCTCAAGACCCTCAGGGCCTGGCGGGAGGTGGTGCCGGAGCTCGCCATCCGCTCCAGCTTTATCGTGGGCTTCCCGGGGGAGACGGAGGAGGACTTTCAGATCCTCCTGGACTTTTTGCAGGAGGCAGAGCTAGACCGGGTGGGGGTCTTCACCTATTCCCCGGTGGAGGGAGCCGAGGCCAACGCCCTTTCGGGCCATGTCCCCGAGGAGGTCAAGGAGGAACGGAAGGCCAGGCTCATGGAGGTGCAGGCGGAAATCAGCCTGCGAAAGAACCAGAGCTTCGTGGGCAAGACCCTCGAGGTCCTGGTGGACGAGCTTCCGGAGCCCGGCATAGCCATAGGCCGTAGCTACCGGGATTCCCCGGGTATAGACGGGTTGGTCTACGTGGAAACCGACGGCACGGCCCGGGTGGGGGAGAGGATCCCGGTTCGGATCACCCGGGCGGACACCTACGACCTTTACGGGGTGCAGGTTTAGGATAGGAGCGGTATGTACATCGTCATCGCCGGGGGCGGGGAGGTGGGCGGGGAGCTGGCCCGCACCCTGGAAAAAGCCCATGAGGTGGTGGTTCTGGACCGCAACCCCCAGGCCAAGGAGCGCTTCGTCCATCTGGATGTGAAGGTGGTGGTGGGTGGGGCCACGGACCCCGACGCCCTTCGGGAGGCCGGGGTGGACCGGGCGGACCTCTTCATCGCCAGCACGGATTCCGATGAGGTGAACCTGCTGGCCTCCCTTTTGGCTAAGGGTCTGGGGGCCAAGGAAACCCTGTGCTTTGTGGGCAAGGGGGGGTACGTGGAGGTGCTCACCGATCCCCGCACCGCTGAGATCCTGGGTACCCGCATCGACAAGGTCCTCTGGCCGCAAAGGGCCATGGCCAGGGAGATCGTGGAGGTGATCCTGGTTCCCGGGGCCGTGGATACCGAGGTGCTGGCGGAGGGGCGGCTCCGCTTCGTGGAGTACCGGGTGAAGGAAGGAGGGCCCTACGCCCACCGGCTTCTATCCGAGCTTCCCTGGCCGGAGGGGGTCTTGGTGGTGGGGGTGGTGCGTGATGGAACCTTTTGGAGCTTCGCCCACCCGGAGTACCCCGAGGTCATCCTGGAGCCCGGGGACAAGATCCTTTTCGTCACCACCTTAAGGGCTTTCCCTGAGCTGGAGGCCTACTTCGCCACGGGGCGGGGCGTGCGCAGGGTAATGGTCATCGGTGGGGGAAACGTGGGTTTCATGGTGGCCCAGGAGCTTTTGAAGCGGCGCCTCGAGGTGGTGATCATCGAGCCCAGCCGCGAGCGGTGCGAGTGGCTTTCCCAGGAACTTCCCGGTGCCCTCATCATCCAAGGGGATGGTACCGACCTGGAGCTTCTTGAGGCGGAGGGTTTGCAGGAGGCCGATGCGGTGGTAGCGGTAACCGATAACGACGAAAAGAACCTCCTGGCCTCCCTCCTGGCCAAGCAGCTTGGGGTGGGTAAGGTGATCACCCGGGTGTCCCGCTCGGAAACCCGCAGGCTCTTTGAGCAGGTGGGCATAGACCTGCCCCTCACCCCCCGTCAGGCGGCGGTGCGGGCGGTTTTGGATTACCTGGGGCCCGAGAATGTGGAGCATGTGTCCACCATGGACGAGAACATCGAGCTTTTGGAGGTGGAGCTTCCGGAGAGCTTCAGGCCCCGGTACCTGAGGACCCTGGCCACGCCCCAAGTGGCCCCGGTGGCCCTGGAGCGGGATCATCGGGTGATGCTCTACCGCGAGGACCTCGAGGCCCTGCCCAACGACCGGCTCTTTTTGGTGGTGGCCCGGGAGGTGGCGGATGAAGCCGTGGCCCGCATCGTCGGTTAGGCAGGGGTTTCGCTCCAGCCTCTACCTCCTGGGCCTTACCTACCAAGGCTTTGGCCTTCTCATGCTGGCCTTCGCCCTCCTGGCTCTGGGCTGGAAGGAGGACGCCAAGGGGTTTCTCCTGGGGGCGGTGCTGGGGTTGGGATTGGGCAAGGCCCTGCAAGGGGTGGGGCATGCGGAGGCCCAGCCGCCCCGGGCCGAGGTCTTTGCCACCGTGGCCCTGCTGTGGCTGATGGTACCCGCCCTAGGGGCCATACCCTATTGGGTTTCCGGGGGGCTGGGTTACCTGGATGCTTTTTTTGAGGCGGTTTCCGGCTTTACCACCACCGGGGCCACGGTGCTTTCGGATTTTGGTCAGTTTGACAAGAGCCTTTTTCTCTGGAGAAGTTTCACCCAGTGGATGGGAGGCATCGGCATCGTGGTGCTCTTCCTGGTGGTCTTCCCCCAGCTTCAGGTGGCGGGCCGCCAGGCCTTTTTCGCCGAGAGCACGGGGGTGGAGAAGGAGAGGCTTACGCCTAGGCTACGGCACACCGCCCAGGCGGTCTTGCGGGTGTACCTGACCCTGACCGCCTTGGCCTTTCTGGCCTACTGGTGGGGGGGCATACCCGTTTTTGAGGCCTTGGCCAACGCCCTCACCACCATCCCAGCGGGAGGGTTCAGCCCGAACCCGCAAAGCTTCGCCGCCTACCCCCCCTTGGCCCAGTGGCTGGGCGGCTTCTTCATGTTCCTGGCGGGGGTGAACTTCCTCCTGCAGTACCGGCTGTTCTTCGGACGGGAGGTCAAACCCCTCTTCAAGGATGCGGAGTTCCGGGCCTATGCCCTGCTGGTGCTCCTTGCGGGTTTACTGCTTTCCCTTTACCTCTATACCCACCACATGTATAGCCTCGAGGCCAGCCTCCGCCATGCCTTCTTTCAGGTGATCTCCATCGTGACCACCACCGGTTTCGCCAGCGTGGACTTCGCCCAGTGGGTGGTGCCGGCCCAGGCCATCCTGGTGATCCTCATGTTCGTGGGGGGAAGTGCCGGCTCGGGGGCGGGGGGCATCAAGGTGGTGCGCTGGCTTCTCCTCTTCGGCCTTCTCAGGCGAGAGATCACCCGCACCCTCCATCCCAGGGCGGTCCTCCCCCTGCGCCTGGGACAGCGGGTGGTTTCCGAGGAGGCCTTGCGGCAGGTTTCCGTTTTCATCTTTCTCTACACCCTTCTCTTTGGCTTCGGCACCCTGACCCTGGCCCTTTTGGAGGGGAGCTTTGTGGAGGCCTTTACCGCCAGCGCCCAGGCCATCGGCAACATAGGGCCCGGGCTGGGGACGGTGGGCCCCATGGGTTCCTATGCGGAACTCCAACCTGTTTCCAAGGTGGTCCTCATTTTCCAGATGTGGGCGGGGCGGATCGAGATCCTTCCCGTGGTCCTCCTCTTCAGCCCGGAGCTCTGGCGGCGGCTTCGGTGAAGGGTATAATCCACCCCATGAGGGTACTGGGGCGCCTTACCGCCATGCCCGAGCTTCCCGAGGCCCTTAGGGGCTTGAGGAAGCTGGCCTATAACCTATGGTGGAGTTGGAATCCGGAGGCGGCAGAGCTTTTCCAAGAGATTGATTCCTCGCTGTGGAAGCGTTTCCGCGGCAATCCGGTCAAGTTGCTCCTGGAGGTGGACCCCGCCCGCCTCGAGGCCCTGGCGGGGAGCACCTATCCCGCCCGGGTCCAGGCGGTGGTGGCGGCCTTGGAGGCCTACCTCAAGGAACGGGAGGTAAAGCAAGGGCCTCTCACCGCGTATTTCTCTGCGGAATACGGCTTCCATAGTTCCTTACCCATCTATGCGGGGGGGCTTGGGGTGCTGGCCGGGGATCACATCAAGGCGGCCAGCGATTTGGGTTTGAACCTAGTGGGGGTGGGGATCTTCTACCACGAGGGCTACTTCCACCAGCGCCTTTCCCCGGAGGGAGCCCAGGTGGAGGTGTACGAAACCCTGCATCCGGAAGAGCTACCCCTTCTGCCCGTGCAGGACCGGGAGGGTCATCCCTTAAGGGTGGGGGTGGAGTTCCCGGGGCGTACCCTCTGGCTTGGGGCCTTCCGGGTGCAGGTGGGTGCCGTGCCCGTATACCTCCTCACCGCCGATCTTCCGGAAAATGCCCCGGAGGATCGGGCCATCACCGCCAGGCTTTACGCTCCTGGTCTGGAGATGCGCATCCAGCAGGAGATGGTGTTAGGGATCGGGGGGGTCAGGCTTCTACGGGCCCTGGGGCTCAACCCCCAGGTCTTCCACATGAACGAAGGACACTCGGCTTTCCTGGGCCTGGAGAGGGTGCGGGAGCTGGTGGCCGAGGGGTATGCCTTTCCGGTGGCCTTGGAGCTGGCCCGGGCCGGGGCCCTTTTCACCACCCATACCCCCGTCCCTGCGGGGCATGATGCCTTCCCCCTGGACCTGGTGGAGCGCTACCTGGGGGGCTTCTGGGAGAAGATGGGCACGGACCGGGAAGGCTTTTTGGCCTTGGGCCTCGAGGAGAAGCCTTGGGGCAAGGTCTTCTCCATGTCCAACCTGGCCCTTAGGACCAGCGCCCAGGCGGGTGGGGTTTCCCGCCTCCACGGGGAGGTTTCCCGGGAGATGTTCCACCACCTCTGGCCGGAGCTTCTGCGGGAGGAGGTGCCCATTGGCCACATCACCAATGGGGTCCACACCTGGACCTTCCTCCACCCCAGGCTACGCCGCCATTATGCCGAGGTATTTGGTCCTGACTGGCTGCGGCATCCTGAGGACCCCGCCACCTGGAGGGTGGAGGGGTTGGGGGAGGAGTTTTGGCGCATCCACCGGGATCTCAGGGCTGAGCTGGTGCGGGAGGTGCGCAGCCGCCTTTACGAGCAACGCCGCAGGAACGGGGAGAGCCCAAGCCGCCTCCGCCAGGCGGAGCGCGTCCTGGACCCGGAGGCCCTCACCATTGGCTTTGCCCGCCGCTTCGCCACCTACAAGCGGGCCGTGTTGCTGTTCAAGGATCCCGAGCGCCTCCTCCGCATCCTCCAGGGGCCCTATCCCGTGCAGTTTGTCTTTGCGGGCAAGGCCCATCCCAAGGACGAGCCCGGAAAGGCTTACCTCCAGGAGTTGGTGGCCAAGATCAAGGAGTTTGGCCTCGAGGACCGCATGGTGGTCCTGGAGGACTACGACATGTACCTGGCCCGGGTTTTGGTCCATGGGAGCGATGTCTGGCTCAACACTCCCCGAAGGCCCATGGAGGCCTCGGGGACCAGTGGGATGAAGGCGGCTTTGAACGGGGTCTTGAACTTAAGCGTCCTGGACGGCTGGTGGGCTGAGGCCTACAACGGGAAAAACGGTTTTGCCATCGGCGACGAACGGGTCTACGAGAATGAGGAAGCCCAGGACATGGCCGACGCCCAGGCCCTTTACGACGTGTTGGAAGGGGAGGTGCTTCCCCTTTTCTACGCCAAGGGGCCCGAGGGCTACTCCTCGGGGTGGCTTTCCATGGTCCACGAGAGCCTCCGCACCGTGGGCCCGCGGTTCAGCGCCGCCCGCATGGTGCGGGAGTACCTGGCCCTTTACCAAAAGGGGCAGGAGTGGGCGGGGAAGGCCAGGGGGGAACAGGAGGTGCTGCGCGCCTTCCACCAGGCCTTGCCTGCCTTTTATGGCCTGGCCCTTCGGGTGGAGGTTCCAGGGGATCTGACCTTGAATGGGGAGCCCTTGCGGGCGCGGGCTTACCTGGAGGGGGAGGTGCCGGAGGTCCTAAGGCCTTTCCTGGAAGTGCAGCTGGTGGTGCGCCGCGCAGGCGGGGGGCTGGAGGTGGTGCCCATGGCAGAGGGGTCCGGGGGGTTTGAGGTTTTCTACCGCCCTTCCCGCCCAGGGAGCTACGCCTACGGGGTGAGGCTCGCCCTTAAGCATCCTGTTACTGGTCGGGTGGAGTGGGTGCGCTGGGCTTAATGGGGCATGGGGCATGGGAAAAAGGGGCCTCGGCTTTCTCGAGGCCCCTTGGCCGTGGCCTGGTTTACTCCTTGGGGAGGGTTTGCAGGTAGGCGAGGAGGTCTTGCAGTTGGGATGGCAGGAGGAAGGAGAACCCAGGCATGACAAAGTTGCCAGGCTGGCCGTTACGGATCTTATGAAGGACTTCCTGGGGGTTCTCGTTGGCCAACGTGCCCACGTATTCTGGGTTGTCCGGGGTGAGGAAGTTGATGGCCCGGCCATCCTCCCCATGGCAGGAGGCGCAGACCCGGTAGATGGCCTTTCCGGAGGTTAAGCTGCCCCGCGTGGGCCTCTTGGCCTTGTAGTCAATGAGGGTGCGCATATCTAAGGTGCCGTACTTGAGGAAGAGGGCCAGGTCCTCGAGGTCTTCCTGGCTCAAATAGGGGCTGAAGTCGTGCTTGGGGTTGCTGGCACCCTTCAGGAGGGAAACGATTTCCTCGAGGGTCTTGCCCCGGACCTGGAGCACCCCCACGAATCCCGTGTAGTGGGAGCCAGAGCCATAGGCTCCATCCTTACCCAGATAGTCCCAGCCGTGGCACTCCTTGCACCGCCAGGTGTCGGTGCCCTTCCGGGTATTGGTGGTCTGGAGGGCCCAAAGGGGGTGGTCACCCGCCGGGGTTTGCACGCCTTTGGCCTTGATCCAGTGATCGTAGAGTTGCCCGCCCCGCTGAATCCTCCAGGGGTCGATGCCCGTCTGCCCCTGCGCCGCCAGCAACAGGCTTCCCAATAAGAGGGCTGAAAGCCAGAACCCCCGCATATCCTACCTCCTTTCCCCCGTACTGGGGCAATTCAAGTATCGCACCTGCCCTGTAGGACGAATGTCCCACAGGGCAAGGGTCGGGCTTCCTGCTGAGGAGAAGCTTTGCGTTCGGGTGGTCTGGCTCTTCCCTTGACCGCCGGGGGGCACCCGGTATAATCGGCCCGTGCATCAGGGAGGGTGAGCATGAAAAGGGTTCTTTTGCTGCTTGGGGTACTAGGGTTGGCCGTGGCCTTCGCTCAGGTGCGGACCTTGGATCAGATCAAGCGCTCTGGGGAGATCCGCATCGGCACGGAAGGGGCCTTCCCTCCTTTCAACTACTTTGACGAGAAGAACCAGCTCACGGGGTTTGAGATCGACCTGGGCAACGCCATAGCCCAAAAACTGGGGCTGAAGCCCGTGTGGATCACCCAGGCCTTTGATAGCCTTCTCATCCAGCTGAACCAGGGCCGGTTTGACTTCGTGATCGCTTCCCACGGCATCACCGAGGAGCGGGCCAAGGCCGTGGACTTCACCAACCCCCATTACTGCACGGGCGGCATCATCGTGAGCAAGAAGGGAGGCCCCAAGACGGCCAAGGAGCTGCAGGGCAAGGTGGTGGGGGTACAGATCGGCACCACCTACATGGAAGCTGCTCAGAAGATTCCCGGCATTAAGCAGGTACGCACCTACCAGAAGGACCCCGATGCCCTTCAGGACCTCCTCTCGGGCCGCCTGGACGCCTGGATCACCGACAGGTTCGTGGCCAAGGAGGCCATCAAGGAACGGAAGCTGGAGAATACCTTGCAGCTTGGAGAGTTGGTCTTCCAGGAAAGGGTGGCCATGGCCGTGGCCAAGGGCAATAAGAGCGTGCTCCAGGCTCTTAACCAGGCCCTGGCCGACCTGATGAAGGCCGGTACCTACGCCCAGATCAGCAAGAAGTGGTTCGGCGAGGACGTGCGCTGTAAGTAAGCCAACCCCGGGCCCGGGGTGAAGGGGTTGCCCTGGGCCCTTTTCCTGCCGTGAAGATGCCATCCTGGTTGCGGGTTTTCTTGCTCCTGGCCCTCCTCCTTGGGGGGTATTTCGGCCTGTTCGCCCTTTTGGGCGTGGCGCTGGAGCGCTACTTCCTTCTTACCGGCTTTGGACCTGACCGGGCGGCTTCCGCGGGCCAGGCCATGGCCTTGGGTGCCGAGATCACCTTAAAGCTCACCTTGATCTCCAGCCTGGCGGGGCTGGTCATCGGGGTATTCGCTGGGATGTTCCGCCTATCCCGGCGTTTGTGGGTGCGGCTTCCCGCTAGCTTCTACATCTGGGTTACCCGGGGCACGCCCCTTTTGGTGCAGATCCTCTTCGCCTACAATGCCTTGCCCCTCCTGCTTCAGCCCCTCTGGCCCGAGGCCCAGCAGGCCCTCACCCCCTACTGGGCGGCCTTCATCGCCCTTTCCTTCAACGTGGGGGCCTACAACGCCGAGGTGGTGCGGGCGGGCATCCAGGCCATCCCCAAGGGGCAGTGGGAGGCTGCCTGGTCTTTAGGCCTCTCCCCGGTGGATACCATGCGCTTTGTGGTGCTGCCCCAAGCCTTGCGCATCGTGGTACCTCCCTTGGTCAACAACGTGGTGGCCCTTCTCAAGGATTCCTCCCTGGCCAGCGTTATCGCCCTCACCGAGCTAGCCCTCTCCGGGCAACGCATCATCTCGGCCACCTTCCGGCCCGTGGAGGTCTACCTGGCAGTGGCGGCCATTTACCTCCTCCTCACCACCGTGCTTACCTTCTTCACCAACCTTCTGGAGCGGAGGCTACAGCTGGCGGGGAGGTAGGGCTTGAGGAAAGGAAGGGGCTACGGGTATACTGCCTGCGGCGTAAAGGAGGTGTAAGGTTATGCGGCTGAAAGACGCGTTATTGGCAGGGATCGCCTTCCTGGGCTTGAGCCTAGCCCAGGAGTTCATCACCATTGGCTCGGGTTCCACCACCGGGGTCTACTTTCCCGTGGCCACGGGGATGGCCAAACTGGTGAACGACGCGGGGGTGGGCCTTAGGGCCAACGCCCGCTCCACCGGCGG